>NZ_JBEZOK010000014.1:0-205020 GCF_040706515.1 Streptomyces sp. NPDC047880
AAGTACCAGCTCAGGCACCGCGACTGGGAGAACGCCGAACGTGAGGGCCGCACCATCGTCCCGCTGCTGACCCGGCTCAACACCATCCGGCGCGAGAACCCGGCCCTCCAGCAGCTGCGCGACCTCCACTTCCACCATGCCGACCAGGAGGCGGTGATCGCCTACTCGAAGCGGAAGGGTTCGAACACGGTTCTGGTGGTCGCCAACCTCGACCCCCACCACACCCAGGAGGCGACGGTCTCGTTGGACATGCCGCAACTCGGCCTGGACTGGCACGAGTCGGTGCCGGTGCGCGACGAGCTCACCGGCGAGACCTACCACTGGGGCAGGGCCAACTATGTGCGCCTCGAACCGGGCCGCAGGCCCGCGCACGTCTTCACGGTCCTGCGACCGTCCACCCCGGAGATCGGAGGGTCACCCACAACATGATCGTCAACGAACCCGTTCCGGACACTTTCGAGGACACCCCCGCCAGGGACCGTGACCCGGAGTGGTTCAAGCGCGCCGTCTTCTACGAGGTGCTCGTCCGCTCCTTCCAGGACAGCGACGGCGACGGCGTCGGTGACCTCAAAGGCCTGACCGCGAAGCTCGACTACCTCCAGTGGCTGGGCGTCGACTGCCTGTGGCTGCCGCCGTTCTTCAAGTCGCCGCTGCGCGACGGCGGCTACGACGTCTCCGACTACACGGCCGTCCTGCCGGAGTTCGGCGACCTGGCCGACTTCGTGGAGTTCGTCGACGCCGCCCACCAGCGGGGCATGCGCGTGATCATCGACTTCGTCATGAACCACACCAGTGACCAGCACCCGTGGTTCCAGGAGTCGCGCAAGGACCCCGACGGACCCTACGGCGACTACTACGTGTGGGCGGACGACGACAAGCAGTTCCAGGACGCGCGGATCATCTTCGTCGACACCGAGGCCTCCAACTGGACCTACGACCCGGTCCGCAAGCAGTACTACTGGCACCGGTTCTTCTCCCACCAGCCGGACCTCAACTACGAGAACCCGGCCGTGCAGGAGGAGATGATCTCCGCCCTGAAGTTCTGGCTGGACCTGGGCATCGACGGGTTCCGGCTGGACGCGGTGCCGTACCTGTACCAGCAGGAGGGCACGAACTGCGAGAACCTCCCGGAGACGCACGACTTCCTGAAGCGGGTGCGCAAGGAGATCGACGCCCAGTACCCGGACACCGTGCTGCTGGCGGAGGCCAACCAGTGGCCCGAGGACGTCGTCGACTACTTCGGCGACTACGCCGGCGGCGGCGACGAGTGCCACATGGCGTTCCACTTCCCGGTCATGCCGCGCATCTTCATGGCCGTGCGGCGCGAGTCCCGCTACCCCGTCTCCGAGATCCTGGCCAAGACACCGGCCATTCCGTCGAACTGCCAGTGGGGCATCTTCCTGCGCAACCACGACGAGCTCACGCTCGAGATGGTCACCGACGAAGAGCGCGACTACATGTGGGCCGAGTACGCCAAGGACCCCCGCATGCGCGCCAACATCGGCATCCGCCGCAGGCTCGCCCCGCTGCTGGACAACGACCGCAACCAGATCGAGCTGTTCACGGCCCTGCTGCTGGCCCTGCCGGGCTCGCCGATCCTGTACTACGGCGACGAGATCGGCATGGGCGACAACATCTGGCTCGGCGACCGCGACGCGGTGCGCACGCCGATGCAGTGGACGCCCGACCGCAACGCGGGTTTCTCCTCGTCCGATCCGGGGCGGCTGTTCCTGCCCACGATCATGGACCCGGTCTACGGCTACCAGGTCACGAACGTCGAGGCGTCCATGGCCTCGCCGTCGTCGCTGCTGCACTGGACCCGCCGCATGATCGAGATCCGCAAGCAGAACCCGGCCTTCGGGCTCGGCTCGTACACCGAGCTGCCGTCGACGAACCCGGCGGTGCTGGCGTTCCTGCGGGAGTACGAGGACGACCTGGTGCTGTGCGTGAACAACTTCTCGCGTTTCGCACAGCCCACCGAGCTGGACCTGAGCGCCTTCGAGGGGCGGCACCCGGTGGAGCTTTTCGGCGGGGTGCGTTTCCCCGCGATCGGCGAGCTGCCGTACCTGCTGACCCTCGGCGGTCACGGCTTCTACTGGTTCCGGCTCCGCAAGGAGACCGTGTGAGGCCTGAAAAGGCCTGTTGAGGCCTGATCCGCGGGACGGGCCGCAAACCCCGGCGGCGGGGCGTTTCCTCCGCCCCGCCCGGGGCACGCATCAGTAACACCCGCCCACCCGCGTGAGCCGGAGGGGCGCCGTCCGGGGCCGGTCACAGGCGCCGGAGGCGCACCACAAATGGGTGAAAGGACGCGACGCCATGTCGGAAGCCGTCACACGCACCGTCACCACCCCGCCCGGCCTTCTTGCCTCCCTGGATCCACTGCTGCGGGAATGGCTGCCGCGGCAGCGCTGGTTCGCGGGCAAGGGACGGCCGGTCACCGGGTTCACGCTGGTCGAGGCCACCGAGCTGCTCCCGGCCACGTCCAAGCTGGGGCTGTACCACCTGCTCGTCCGCGCCCATCAGCCCTCCGTGCCGTCCCACGGGGCGCCCGGTCACCCCGGTGACTGCTACCAGCTGCTGATAGGCGTGCGCGAGGCGCTGCCGCCTCGGCTGGCGCCCGCGCTGATCGGACACGTGCCGACGGGACCGCTGGCCGGCCGGACGGTCTACGACGCCCTGCACGACACCAGGCCCGCCGAGCTGCTCCTGGAGGCGCTGCGCACGCAGGCCCGGGTCGGCAGGCTCCGCTTCGAGCGGGACCCCGGCCAGGACATCCGCACCGGACTCGTCCCGCGCGTGGTGACCGCCGAGCAGTCCAACTCGTCGCTCGTCTACGGAGATACGTTTATCCTCAAGCTGCTCCGCCGGATCGTGCCGGGGGTCAACCCCGATCTGGAGCTGCCGCTCGCGCTGGCCCGCGAGGGCTGCCCGCGGGTGCCCGCGCCGACGGCCTGGATGGTCGCGGACATCGCCCCCACGGCGGACCCGGTCGTCCCGGCGGGCCCGGTGGACCTCGCCGGCCAGCCTTACGTCCTGGGAGTGCTCCAGCCGTTCCTGCAAGGCGCCTCCGACGGCTGGGAGCTGGCGCTGCGCGAGCTGGCCAAGGGCGAGGACTTCGGCGCCGAGGCGCGGGCGCTGGGGCGGGCCACCGCCGAGGTGCACACCGCACTGGCCCGGGCGTTGCCGACCGTCACGCTCGGTCACACACAGCTCCAGCTCATGGTCGACGGCATGATCGAGCGCCTGGACGCGGCCGTCCAGGCGGTGGCCGCGCTGCGGCCGTACGCACGCGGCCTGCGGTCGGCGTTCACCGCGCTGGGCGACCTGGCCGCCGAGGGCCGCACCTGGACCGCGCAGCGGGTGCACGGCGACCTGCATCTCGGCCAGTGCCTGCGCTCGCCGTCCGGCGAGTGGTGGCTGATCGACTTCGAGGGCGAACCGGCCCGGCCGCTGGCCGAACGCCGCATGCCGCAGCCGGCGGTGCGCGACGTCGCCGGCATGCTGCGGTCCTTCGACTACGCGGCACGCTCGGCCGACCCACCCCAGCCGGACTGGGCCGATACCTGCCGGTCCGCGTACTGCTCCGGCTACGCGGAGGCCTCCGGCCGCGATCCGCGCACCGACCCGGTGCTGCTGCGCGCCTACGAGACGGACAAGGCGATCTACGAGGTGGTGTACGAGGCCCGGCACCGCCCCGACTGGCTGCCGGTGCCCCTGGCCGCCATAGACCGGCTCGCCTCGACCGGCCACCTGACCTGACCGACCACCCTCGTCCTGGAGGCTCCGCCCGTGACCCCCCGCCCTGAGTCCAGCGGTTCGCGTCCCAAGGGGACCGCCGGGGAGAAGATCCCCGAGCAGCCCACGGCCGCCCAGCACAAGAGCGCCGCGAAGAAGACGGCGGTGCCGAAACAGGCAGCGGCGAAGAAGGCGGCCCCCGCGAGGACGACCGCCAAGAAGGCGGCCGCCGGCAAGACCACCGTCGCCAAGACCGTGGCCAAGAAGGCGGCGACGAAGAAGGCTCCCGCCAAGAAGACGTCGGTGGAACAGCCCGCTGCCGCCGCCGGGACGACGGCGGCAGCGAAGAAGACCGCCGCGAAGAAGGCGGCGGTGAAGAAGACCGCTGCGAAGCAGACGGCTGCGAAGCAGACCGCGGCCAGGACGGCCGTGAAGAAGACCGCCGCCGAGAAGGCCACGACGGTCGGGTCGACGGCGGCCGGGTCCGCCGCGAAGGAGGCCACCGCCACCGAGGCCGCAGCCACCGAGTCCCCCGTCAGGAAGGCCGCGGCGAAAAAGGCAACGGCGAAGAAGGCCGCAGCAAGGAAGGCGCCCGCCGCCAAGGCCCTCGCGAAGAAGGCCACCGTGTCCGGGGCGCCCGCGGAGAAGGCCCTCCCGAAGAAGAGCGCGGTCAAGAAGGCCCCTGCCGGGAAGAGCCCCGCGGGGACGGCCGCTTCCGCTCAGGTCGTTCCGCCGGAGATGGAGGTCGCCGCCGCACCCGCCGTCGGGTCGGCGGACCGGGAGCGGCTGCTCAACGGCACGCACCACGACCCGCACTCCGTGCTGGGCGCCCACCCCGTGCCCGGCGGCGTCGCCTTCCGGGCGTTCCGGCCGTACGCCCTGTCGGTGAGCGTCGTCGCCGGGGAGCTGCGAGCCGAGCTGCACGACGACGGTGAGGGGTTCTTCTCGGGGCTGCTGCCGCTGACGGAGGTCCCGGAGTACCGGCTGGTCGTGGAGTACGAGGGCACGGTCCTGGAGACCGAGGACGCGTACCGCTTCCTGCCCACGCTGGGCGACCTCGACCTGCACCTCATCGGCGAGGGCCGGCACGAGGAGCTGTGGACGGCGCTGGGCGCGCACCCGATGACCCACCAGGACGTGACCGGCACCCGGTTCGCGGTGTGGGCGCCGAACGCGCGCGGTGTGCGCGTGGCCGGCACCTTCAACTTCTGGGACGGCACCGCGCACGTCATGCGCTCGCTGGGCTCGTCCGGGGTGTGGGAGCTGTTCCTGCCGGACATCGGCGAGGGCGAGCTGTACAAGTTCGAGATCACCCGCCCCGACGGCTCGAAGACGCTGCGCGCCGACCCGCTGGCCCGCCGCACGGAGGTGCCGCCCGCGACCTCGTCGGTCATCACCTCCTCGCAGTACGAGTGGGGCGACGCGCAGTGGCTGGCCCGGCGCGCCGAAGTCCCGGCGCACGAGGCGCCGTTCTCGGTGTACGAGGTGCATCTGCCGTCCTGGCGGCCGGGGCTGACGTACCGGCAGCTCGCCGAGCAACTGCCCGGATACGTGAAGAACCTGGGCTTCACGCACGTCGAGCTGATGCCGGTCGCCGAGCATCCGTTCGGGGGCTCCTGGGGCTACCAGGTGACCGGCTTCTACGCGCCGACGGCCCGGCTGGGCACGCCGGACGACTTCCGGTACCTGGTCGACAAGCTGCACCAGGCGGGCATCGGCGTCCTCATGGACTGGGTGCCGGCGCACTTCCCGCGGGACGCCTGGGCGCTCGCCGAGTTCGACGGGCGTCCGCTGTACGAGCACGAGGACCCGCTCCGGGCCGCGCACCCCGACTGGGGCACGCTGGAGTTCGACTTCGGGCGCAACGAGGTGCGCAACTTCCTCGTGGCGAACGCCGTGTACTGGTGCGAGGAGTTCCACATCGACGGCCTGCGTGTGGACGCCGTCGCCTCGATGCTGTACCTGGACTACTCGCGCGAGCCGGGCCAGTGGACGCCCAACGAGCACGGCGGCCGCGAGAACCTGGACGCGGTGGCGTTCCTCCAGGAGATGAACGCGACGGTGTACCGCAGGGTGCCGGGCGTGGTCACGGTCGCCGAGGAGTCCACCGCCTGGGACGGCGTCACCCGGGCCACCCATCACAAGGGCCCGAGCGGCTTCGGCGGGCTGGGGTTCGGGCTGAAGTGGAACATGGGCTGGATGCACGACTCGTTGCAGTACATGAGCCACGAGCCGGTGCACCGCAAGTACCACCACGGGGAGATGACCTTCTCCATGGTGTACGCCTACAGCGAGAACTACGTGCTGCCGATCTCGCACGACGAGGTCGTGCACGGCAAGCGTTCCCTGGTGTCGAAGATGCCCGGCGACTGGTGGCAGCAGCGCGCCGGCGTCCGGTCCTACCTGGGCTTCATGTGGGCGCATCCGGGCAAACAACTGCTGTTCATGGGGCAGGAGTTCGCCCAGGGAGCCGAGTGGTCCGAGGCGCACGGCCCCGACTGGTGGCTGCTGGACCCGGGCTACGGGGCCGAGCCCGACCACCGCGGGGTGCGCGACCTGGTCCGCGACCTCAACACCGTCTACCGGGCGACCCCGGCGCTGTGGCGCCTGGACACGGACCCGGCCGGTTTCGAGTGGATCGTCGGGGACGCCGCCGACGACAACGTCTTCGCGTTCCTGCGGCTGGACCCGGAGGGCGTGCCGGTGCTCGCGGTGTCCAACTTCGCGCCGGTCACCCGCCAGGAATACCGTCTGGGCGTTCCGGAGGACATCCCCGCCTGGCACGAGGCCGTCAACACCGACGCGGCCCGCTACGGCGGCAGTGACGTCACCAACCCCGACCCGGTCAAGCCCGAGCCGCTGGCCTGGCACGGCCGCCCGGCCAGCATCCGGCTGACCCTGCCGCCCCTGGCGACGGTCTGGCTGCGGCCGGCGTAAGGGGCCGGGAAAGAAGCAGGGCGTGGACGGGAGCGGCTCCCACCGCCGCTCCCGTCAGCGTGTGCGCGAGGTGGTCGGCGAGCGTACGCACCGATCGCGCCCGGGGCCTCGTTCCAGTTCTGGGTCTTCTTCGCCCTGACCGTCGTACCGCTCGGGGCCGGGCTGTGGCACGCGCTGCGGGATCCGGGGTCGCTCCTGCGGTAGGTGGCCCCGTACCCGGCCGGGTACGGGGCCACCCCGCTACTACGCGAAGGCTTCCGCCAGGGGCTGCGGCAGTGCGCCGGTGTGCAGCACGCCCAGCCGCTGGGTGGCCCGGGTCAGGGCCACGTACAGGTCGCTCGTGCCGTACCGGCCGGGCTCGACCACGAGGACGGAGTCGAACTCCAGGCCCTTGGCCTGGCGCGGGTCGAGCAGGACCACCGACCGGGTGAGGTCGGGCTCGGCGCCGGCCGTGACGCCGTCCAGCCGGGCCGCGAGGGAGCGGTGGAGGTCGCGCGGCGCGATGACCGCCAGCCTGCCCTCCGCCGGGGTGAGCTCTCCGACCGCCTTGGCGACGTCGCCGGGAAGGTCGTCGGTGGCGCGTGCCCAGGGGCGTACGCCCGTGGAGCGGACCGAGCTGGGCGGCTCGAACCGCGGGTGCTCGGCGCGGACCACGGCCGCTGCGACGTCCATGATCTCGGCGGGGGTGCGGTAGTTGACGCCCAGGCGGGTGTGCTCCCAGCGGTCCTCGACGTACGGCTCGAGGATGCCGGACCAGGACCCGACCCCGGCCGCCTCCGCGGTCTGCGCCGGGTCGCCGACCAGGGTCATCGAGCGGGTCGGGCTGCGTCGCATCAGCAGCCGCCATGCCATCGGCGACAACTCCTGCGCCTCGTCGACGATGATGTGCCCGAACGCCCAGGTGCGGTCGGCGGCGGCGCGCTCGGCGGCGCTGCGGTGGTCGTCCTCCTCGTGCCGCTCGGCGAACCGCTCGGCGTCGATGATGTCGTGCGCGGACAGCACCTCGGAGCCCTCGGGGTCGTCCTCCTCCTTGTCCTCGAACTCGTAGGTCCGGGACGCGTAGGACACGTCGAGCACGCCCTGGGCGTAGGCGATCTGCCGCTGCCGCTCACGCTCGGCGCGGTCGCGGGCGAGCCGGTCGTCGTCGCCGAGGAGTTCGGCGGCCTCGTCGAGCAGCGGCACGTCCGCGACCGTCCAGCGCCGGGTCACCGGGCGGCGTACGGCGTCGGCGTCCTCGGCCGGCAGGAACTCCTCCGGCGCGGCGAGGAAGTCCGCGACGAGCCGCTGCGGGGTCAGCAGCGGCCACAGCTGGTCGACGGCCGCCCGGACTTCGGGGTTCTCGGCGAGGTCGTCGCGGATCTGGGTGATGTCGCTGGGGTCGAGCAGGCTGGACCCGTCGAAGGGGTCGGTGCCGATCCGCTCGGCGTACAGGTCGGTGAGGGCGTTGAGGATGTGCCCCTCGAAGTGCTCGCGGGAGGCGTTGTGCGGCAGCCTGGCGGCGCGGGTGCGTTCGCGGGCCACGTTGACCAGGCCGTCGTCGAGCATGAGGACCTCGCGGTCGTGCTCGATGGCGATCACCGGGTCGGGCAGCGCCTGCCGGCTGCGGACGACCTCGGCGAGGACGTCGGCCATGCCGGCGCGGCCCTTCACGGCGGCAGCCTCGGGTGTGTCGGTCGAGGTCGCCTTCACTCCGGGGAACAGCTCGCCCACGGTCGCGAGCAGCACTCCGGTCTCGCCGAGGGAGGGGAGCACCTCGCCGATGTAGCCGAGGAACGCCGGGTTGGGCCCGACGATCAGTACGGCCCGCTTGGCGAGCAGCTCCCGGTGCTCGTAGAGCAGGTAGGCGGCGCGGTGCAGGGCGACGGCCGTCTTGCCGGTCCCCGGACCGCCCTCCACCACCATGACGCCGCGGTGCGGGGCGCGGATGATGCGGTCCTGGTCGGCCTGGATGGTCTGCACGATGTCGCCCATGCGCCCGGTGCGCGCGGAGTTGAGGGCGGCGAGCAGCACGGCGTCGCCCGTCGGGTCCTCGTGACCGGTGCGGGTCTCGTCGCCGAGGTCGAGGATCTCGTCGTGCAGGTGGGTGACCGTGCGGCCGTCGGTGGCGATGTGCCGGCGGCGCCTGAGGCCCATCGGGGTGTGGCCGGTGGCCAGGTAGAAGGGGCGGGCGACGTCGGCGCGCCAGTCGATGAGGACCGGGGTGCGTTCGGCGTCGTCGGTGCGCAGGCCGATACGGCCGATGTGGTGGGTGACGCCCGAGGTGAGGTCGATCCGGCCGAAGCACAGGGAGCCGTCCACCGCGTTCAGCGCGGCGAGCAGCCCGGAGCGCTCGGCGACGAGGATGTCCCGCTCGAGTCTGGCCTGCATGGGGGTGTTGCCCTGCGCGAGCGCGTCCGTGACGGAGGTCTCGGCGTCGCCGCGCAGCGCGTCCACGCGCGCGTACAACCCGTCGATGAATTCCTGTTCCTGTCGCAATTCATCGTCCGGAAACTCGGTGTTTGACAATTCCGCTCCCGCCCGGATATACTGTGCTCACTGAACTTCACTGTGACTTCAATCGACTTGAAGTCACGAACAGACAAATATACGCAAGGAAATCCCCCGAGCGCAATTGCTCGGGGGATTTCCCGTATCCGGGGTCGTGCGCAGGGCCGTCGTCCAGGCCTGCGGTCACAGCACGTCGGAGATTTCCTCCAGCAGCCGCCGCTTGGCCCGTGCGCCGACCATCGCCTTCACGGGCTCACCGCCCCGGAACACCATGAAGGTCGGCATGGACAGCACCTTGTAGGCGTTGGTCGTCGCCGGGTTGGCGTCGACGTCCAGCTGCACGACCTTCAGCCGATCGCCCTCCTCGGTGGCGAGGGCCTTGAGCACCGGGCCCATCTGCCGGCAGGGCGGGCACCAGTCGGCGGTGAACTCCACCAGCACCGGCAGCTCCGCCCCGATCACCTCCGTTTCGAAGTCCGCGTCCGTCACATCCGTCACGCCGGTCGCCATGTGTCCCCTCCCAGCTCGCACACGGGTTCCGGACCGCCCGGAACCTCCGCCTCGGCGGCCAGCTCGGCCCGGGCCAGCTCGGCGCGCTCCAACTGCCGTGCGACGGTGTCCCGTACGCCGGTCAGCTGGCCGATCAGCGCGTCGAGTTCGTCCAGCTTGCGCCGGTAGACCGCGAGCGAGGCCGGGCACGAGTCGCCTTCGGGGTGCCCGGCGCGCAGGCACTCCACGAAGGGCCGTGTCTCCTCCAGGTCGAACCCGAAGTCCTGGAGCGTCCTGATCTGCCGGAGCAGGCGCAGATCGTTCTCGTCGTAGGTCCGGTAACCGTTGCCGGTGCGCCGCGCGGGCAGCAGCCCCCGCGACTCGTAGTACCGCAGCGTCCGCGTCGTGGTCCCGGCCCGTGCGGCCAGCTCGCCGATTCGCATGCGGTCGAACGTAATCCTTGACCCCGGCGTCAAGGCAACAGCGGTTTCCGCTCCACCGGGGAGGTCAGCACGATCGACGTGGTGGTACGGCCCAGCGCGGAGACGGCCTCCAGGACCTCCTCCAGGTGGACGGTGTCGCGCACCGCGACCTTGAGGATCCAGCAGTCCTCCCCGACCACGTGGTGCACCTCGGTGATCTCGGGGCGCTCGATCAGCTCCAGGGTCCTGGGGTGCTTCAGGTTGTAGCCGCCGTGCGGGTTGACGCGGATGAACGCCTGGATGCCGTAGCCGAGCCGGGCGGGCACGACGTGGGCGCCGTAGCCGCTGATCACGCCCGCCGCCTCCAGTCGGCGCACCCGCTCGGTGACGGCCGCGGGGCTGAGCCTGACCCGGCGGCCCAGCTCGCTGAGCTTGATCCGGCCGTCGGTCTGGAGCAGCTGGAGGATCTGCCGGTCCAGCGTGTCGAAGGCCGCCGACGTTTCGTCGGCGGCGGTGCGCAGATGCCGTGGTTCTTTCGGCGCGGCAGCCTGAACTCCCATGGTTCCCCCTTCAGGGCGTGAATGTACGCCGGGAGAATTATGGCCATGGAAAAAGCCCTGGACGTCCTGGTCATCGGCGGCAACCGTTACGTCGGAAAGCGCCTGATCGCACGGCTGCTCACCGAAGGCCACCGTGTCACCGTGCTGAACCGGGGGTCCTCGCCGCCGCCCGCCGGGGTGGAGCACCTGCGCGCCGACCGGGACGACGAGCGGTCGCTGACCGGCGCCCTCGGCTCGCGCGTCTTCGACGTCGTCGTCGACCAGGTCTGCTACACCCCGCGCCAGGCCGCGCTCGCCCGTCGGGTCTTCACCGGCCGCGCCCGGCGCTATGTGATGACGTCGACGGTCGAGGTGTACGAGTACGAGGACTCCCCCGCGCTCGTACGCGAGGATACCGTCGACCCGTCCGCCGTCTCCGTCGACCTGGAACTGCCCTGGGACGATCCCGCGTTCGTAGCGGCCCACTACGGGGAGGGCAAGCGGCAGGCCGAGGCGGTCCTCGCGGCCGGCGGCGCGGCGCTGCCGTACACGGCGGTGCGGGTGGCCCATGTGCTGGGCGGGGACGACGACTTCACCGGCCGGCTGGCGCACTACGCCGAGCGGATACGCACCGGCGAGCCGATCGCCGTGCCGGCGGCGAACCGGCCGGCCACCTACGCCTACGTCGAGGAGGTCGCCCGCTTCCTGGCCTGGGCGGCGGGCGAGGACTTCACCGGGCCGGTGAACGCCGCATCCTCCGGGGTGCTGAGCACGGAGGAGCTGTGCGCGGCGGTGGCCGTCCATGTCCCCGGCGGCCGGGCCGAGTTCCGGTCCGTGGAGGTCGGCGAGGTCTCGCCGTTCTCGTTCCGCCGTTCCTACGGCATGGACAACTCCCGGGCCGACCGGCTCGGTTTCCGCTTCGGGGAGGCCCGGCAGTGGCTGCCGCGTGCCGTCGCCGAGACGCTCGGGAAGGGCGACTGACATGCGGTACAGGACACTCGGCGGGCTGCGGGTGAGCGCGGTGGGGCTCGGGGCGATGCCGCTGTCCATCGAGGGAAGACCGGACGAGGAGCGTGCCCTGGCCACCGTGCACGCCGCGCTCGACGCCGGTGTGACCCTCCTGGACACGGCCGACTCGTACCACCTGCCGGGGGCGGAACCCGGCCACAACGAACGGCTGGTGGCCCGGGCGCTGGCCTCCTACGGCGGTGACACCTCCGGCGTCCTGGTGGCGACGAAGGGCGGACGGGGCCGGCCGGCGGACGGCGACTGGACGGTGAACGGCTCCCCCCGGCACCTCAAGGCCGCAGCCGAGGCGTCGCGCGAGCGGCTGGGCGTGGAGGCGATCGGCCTCTACCAGCTGCACAAGCCCGACCCCGCGGTGCCCTTCGAGGAGTCCGTCGGAGCGCTGCGCGAGCTGCTCGACACGGGCACGATCCGGCTGGCCGGTGTGTCCAACGCGGACGCGGACCAGATCCGCCGGGCCCGGGAGATCCTCGGCGACCGGCTGGTGTCGGTCCAGAACCGGTACTCCCCCGCGGTCCTCGACAGCGAGCCGGAGCTGCGGCTCTGTGCGGAACTGGGGCTGGCGTTCCTGCCGTGGAGTCCGCTGGGCGGGCTGTCCCGCAGTTCCCTGGACGGGCCCTCACGTACGGAGGGCGAGCAGCGCTTCGCCGCCTTCCACGCGGTGGCGGCGGAGCGCGGTGTCAGTCCCCAGCAGGTCGGCCTGGCCTGGCTGCTGGGCCGGTCCCCGGTGGTCGTCCCGATCCCGGGGGCGAGCCGGCCGCGGACCATCAGGGACTCGGCGGCCGCGGCGGACCTGCTCCTCACCCCGGAGGAACGCGCCCGGCTGGACGAGGCGGCCGGGCCGGTCCGGCCCCGCGCATGAGGTGACGCCGATCGGCCCGGCCCCGCACACGAAGGTGACGCCGACCGCACCCGGGCGGCGGCGCCACTCGCGCGATCCGTCCTGGGGACTGTTGCCAAGGTGGCGCCTGCCGCGCGACCCCTCTTGCGCGACAGTCCCTAGCGGACCCCGGAGGACTCCAGCTCCTGGCTCTCCTCGACGGGTTCCTCGACGGGCTCCTGCGTCGTCTGCTGCCTGCCGGGCAGCAGCAGCGCCACCACCAGCGTGCCGACGCCCAGGATCACGGCCCCGATCAGGCTGGTGTGCGCGACCGCGTCGGAGAACGCGGACCCGACCGCGTCGGCCATCTGCCGGGCGCCGCCGCCGAGTTGTTCGGCCTGCGCCCGGAGCCGCTCCGCCTGCCGGGGGTCGCCGGTGTGCGCGGCCTGCTCGGCGAGCTGCCGTGCCTTGTCGCCGATGCCCTGGGCGACGGCGTACCCGGCGCCGACGGAGTCCTGGGCCGTGGACAGGGAGGAGGCGGGGAGCTTGCTGCCGGCCGTCGCGTCCGAGAGGTGGCCGGAGTACGACGTCGCGAGCAGCGAGCCCAGGATGGCGATGCCGAGCGAGCCCCCGAGCTCCAGCGACGTGTCGTTCACCGCGCCGCCGACGCCCAGCTTCGACTCCGGGAACGCCCCCATGATGGCGTCCGTGCAGGGCGACAGGGCGAGCCCGATCGAGAGGCCGAGGACGACGAGGGGCGCGACGAAGTCGCCGTACGAGGAGGTGGCGTCGACCCGGGTGAGCAGCGCCAGGGCCGCCGTGCCGCCGACCATGCCCGCCGTGACGGTCCACTTCATGCCGACCCGGGGCGTGAGGAGGGCGGTGAGGGCGGCGCCCACGAACACGGCACCCGCCAGCGGCAGCATGCGCAGTCCCGTGTCCAGGGCGTCGTAGCCGAGGACGAACTGCAGGTGCTGGGTCAGGTAGTAGAAGGCGCCGAAGACGGCCAGGAAGAACAGGGCGACGGCGAGGTTGGAGCCGGCGAAGCCGCGGTGGGTGAAGCGGCGGACGTCGAGCAGCGGGCGCGGGTGGCGCAGCTCCCACAGGACGAAGGCGACGAGTCCGGCTCCGGTGACGACCGCGGCGGTGACGGCCGTGGCGCCCCAGCCGAAGTGCGGTCCCTCGATGATCATGTAGACCAGCGCGGCGATCCACACCACCGACAGCAGTCCGCCGCCGTAGTCGACGCGCCCCCGGTCCGCGGCCTTGGACGGCGGTACGAGGACGAAGGCGCCGAGGAGGGCCAGGACCGCGACGGGGACGTTGATGAGGAACGTCGACGACCAGCCGTGATCCTCCAGCAGCGCCCCGGCGACCAGCGGTCCGGCCGCGATGGCGAGCCCGGCCGTTGCCGTCCACAGGGTGATGGCCTTGGCCCGTTCGGCGCGCGGGAAGGTCGCGGCGAGCAGGGACAAGGTGGCGGGCATGATCATCGCGGCGCCGGCGCCCATCACGGCCCGGGCGGCGATGACGGTCGCGGCGCTGTCGGCGAGGTAGCCGAAGACGGAGCCGCCCGCGAAGACGACCAGTCCGAGGACGAGGGCGCCCCGGCGGCTGTACTTGTCGCCGATCGCGCCGAGCAGCAGCATCAGCGCGGCGTACGGGACGGTGTAGCCGTCGATCACCCACTGCAGGTCGGCGCTGGTCAGACCGAGGTCCTCGGTCATGGCGGGCGCGGCGACGGTGAGGGCCGTGTTGGCCATCACGATGATCAGCAGGCTGAGGCAGAGCACCAGGAGCGCCCACCAGCGGCGTGCGTAGGGGCGGTCCATCCTCTCGGCCGGTTGGTTGATGACGAGTCGCATGGCAGGGGTCGCCTTCCCGACTGGGTTTGCACATGGGTGTGCATTTACACAACGCTGTGCAATCTACGTCGTTGCATAGCACTGTGCAACTCGACTCGGGAAGGGGCACAATGACGTCCATGACCACGGGAACCAGCCGCGCCGACGCCAACCGCCGGCGCATCCTCGACGTCGCCCTCGCCGAGCTGCTGCGCGACCCCGACGCGTCGATGGACCAGATCGCACGGGCCGCGGGCGTCGTACGGCGGACGGTGTACGGGCACTTCCCGAGCCGCGAGGCACTGATCAGCACGCTCGTCGACGAAGCCGTCGAGGCGCTGGCGGCCGCGCACGCGGCGGGCCGCGAGGACGTGCGGGAACCGGCGGAGGCGGTGGCGCGCTCGGTGCTGGCGGTGTGGGAGATCGCCGACCGCTACCGGCTGCTGGTGGCGCTCGCCCAGCGCACGGTCACCATGCAGGGCATCCGCGAGCGGCTCGCGCCGGTCAGGGAGAAGAGCATCGGTTTGCTGCAGCGCGGGCTGGACGACGGAGTCTTCCGCTCACCGCTGCCGGCCCCGGCTCTGGCGTACGTGCACGAACAGATGCTGTTCGCGGTGATGGAGGCGGTGAACGACGGCCTGCTGACAGCGCGGGAGGCGGGCCGCTGCGCCGCGGTCACCGTACTGACCGCGGCGGGCGTGCCCGCCTCGAAGGCCACCGAACTGGTGGCGAAGCTGAACCGTTGATTCGTCTGTGCGCTGTGGACCGGGCGGCTGAGCGACGGGGGGACACCCAGCCGCCCGGATTCTGTGGGGGCGGCGCGGCCGTCAGGCCTTCGCCAGCTCCTTCTCGCCGCCCTGCTCGGGCACCTCGACCTCGGCGCGGTCCTCCGCCGGGCCGTCGTGGCCGTCGTCCAGCAGCGTCTTCTCGTCGAAGGGCAGCTGACCGGCGAGGACCTGGTTCACCCGGTCCTTGTCGATCTCCTTCGTCCAGGTGCCGATCAGCACGGTGGCCACGGCGTTGCCGGCGAAGTTGGTCAGGGCGCGGGCCTCGCTCATGAAGCGGTCGATGCCGACGATGAGGCCGATGCCGTCCACCAGGGCCGGCTTGTGCGACTGCAGACCACCGGCCAGGGTCGCGAGACCGGCGCCGGTGACGCCGGCGGCACCCTTGGAGGCGACCAGCAGGAAGAGCAGCAGCGGGATCTGCTCGCCGATCGACATCGGCGTGCCCATGGCGTCGGCGATGAACAGCGAGGCCATGGTCATGTAGATCATGGTGCCGTCGAGGTTGAAGGAGTAGCCGGTCGGGACGGTGATGCCGACCACCGGCTTGCTGACGCCCAGGTGCTCCATCTTCGCGATGAGCCGCGGCAGCGCGGACTCGGACGAGGACGTGGAAAGGATCAGCAGGAACTCCCGGCCCAGGTACTTGAACAGCGTGAAGATGTTCAGGCCGGAGATGACGCGCAGCAGGGTGCCGAGCACGATGAAGACGAACAGGAAGCAGGTCACGTAGAAGCCGAGCATCAGCACGGCGAGGCTCTTGAGCGCCTCCAGACCGGCCGAGCCGGTGACGGCGGCGATGGCACCGAAGGCACCGACCGGGGCGGCCCACATGACCATCGCGAGGATGCGGAAGACGAGCCGCTGGATGTGCTCGATGCCGCGCAGGATCGGCTGGCCGGCCGATCCCATGCCCTGCAGCGCGAAGCCCGCGAGCAGGGCGATCAGCAGCGTCTGCAGCACCGACTCGTTGGTGAAGGCGGAGACGATGGTCGTCGGGATGATGCCGAGCAGGAACTCCGTGGTGTCCTTCGCCTCGGAATCGATCTGCGCGTGACCGGCGTCCTTGATCGCGTCGGTCACCGCGAGGCCGGTGCCCGGCTCCAGGATGTTGCCGACGATCAGACCGATGCCCAGCGCGACCAGCGACATGACCATGAAGTAGCCCAGGGCGATGCCGCCCACGGCGCCGACCTTCGCGGCCTTCCGCACCGAGCCGATGCCCAGCACGATCGTGCAGAAGATGATCGGCGAGATCATCATCTTGATCAGGGCCACGAATCCCGTGCCGATGGGCTTCAGCTCTTGCGCGAACTCCGGTGCGGCCAGGCCCACCGCGATACCGGCGGCAACCGCGATGATCACCGCGATGTAGAGGTAGTGCGTGCGGTCCCGCTTGGGTTTGCGTGCGGCAGGTGCCGTATCGGCTGCGCTGGTCACGGCGGCCCTCCTTGACGACGTCGTCGGCATCACCGGCGTGCGGCTCACGTCCGGAAAAGACTCCGGGAGGCCCGGGAAACTCGGAGCGGGGCTCCCGGAGATGCGTTATGGGGAATGCCGTGACTATGTCCTGCTCTGTGAGCGCGGTCACCCTTCCGTTCATTTAGTTCACAATCAGCCACGGTGCAGACTGACGGCATGCGCTTCACCGTCCCCGGCCCCCGCAGTCTGGCGGGCCAGCTCTTCGCCATGCAGGCCGTGCTGATAGCGGTCGTCGTGGCCGGATACGCGCTGTTCTCCTACGTCAGCGACCGCAGCCAGGCCGAGGAGGCGGCGACGCGCCAGGCCAGGGCGGTGGCACGCTCGGTGGCCGATTCCCCGTCGGTGCTGGCGGCGACCCGCACCCCCGACCCGACCGCCGAGCTCCAGCCGTACGCGCTGAAGGTGATGCGGGACACCGAGGTCGACTTCATCACGATCATGGATCCGCGGGGCATCCGCTGGACCCACCCCGACCCGAAGCAGATCGGCCAGACCTTCCGGGGGCACACCGAGCGGGCCCTGAAGGGCGAGACCTTCACCGAGACGTACACGGGCACGCTCGGCCCGTCGGTCCGCGCGGTCACCCCGATCCGGGACGGCAGCAGGGTGGTCGGCCTGGTCAGCGCGGGGATCCGGGTCGAGCAGATCACCCAGCGGGTCCAGGACCAGCTGACGGCCCTGCTCGGCGTGGCGGCCGGCGCGCTGGTGCTGGGCGCGGTCGGCACGTACGTCATCAACGCCCGGCTGCGCCGCCACACCCACGGCATGAACGCGACCGAGCTCAGCCGGATGCACGACTACCATCAGGCGGCCCTGCACGCCGTGCGGGAGGGGCTGCTGATGCTGGACGGGCAGTACCGTGTGGCGCTGATCAACGACGGAGGCCGGGAGTTGCTCGGCGTGGCCGGGGACGTGGTGGGCAGGTCGGTGGCCGAACTGGGGCTTCCGGCCCCGCTGACCGGTGCCCTGCTCGCCTCGGAGCCGCGCGTGGACGAGGTGCACCTGACGGCGTCCCGGGTGCTGGTCGTCAACACCTCGCCGGTGTCGGGCGGCGAGCGGCGCGGTACCGTCGTCACCTTGCGCGATGTCACCGAACTCCAGTCGCTGATGGGCGAGTTGGACTCCGAGCGGGGCTTCACACAGGCGCTGCGCTCACAGGCGCACGAGGCGGCGAACCGGCTGCACACCGTGGTCTCACTGATCGAGCTGGGCCGGGCGGAGGAAGCGGTGGAGTTCGCGACGGCCGAGCTGGAGCTGGCGCAGGCACTGACCGACCAGGTCGTGGCGGCGGTGAGCGAACCGGTGCTGGCGGCACTGCTGCTCGGCAAGACGGCCCAGGCGAACGAGCGGGGCGTGGAGCTGATGGTGTCGGAGGAGAGCAGCCTGGACGACGGCCTGCTGCCCGAGACCCTGCCGGCGCGGGACCTGGTGACCATCCTCGGCAACCTCATCGACAACGCCGTGGACGCGGCGCAGGGCAGCACCCGGGCCCGGGTGACGGTCGCGGCCTACACCCGCGACCGCGATGACGTCCCGGAACTGGTGCTGCGGGTCTCGGACACCGGCCCGGGCGTGGACCCCGAGCACGCCGAGGCGGTCTTCCAGCGCGGCTTCTCGACGAAGCCGGCGGGGCCGGGCGGCCGTGGGCTCGGGCTGGCGCTCGTCCGGCAGGCGGCTCAGCGGCACGGAGGCTCCCTGACGGTCGCGGAGGCCGACGGGGGCGGGGCGGAGTTCGAGGTACGGCTGCCGCTGCGGGAGCCGGGGACGGCGGCCGGGAGCGTGCCCTCAGGGGCCTCGGCGGCCAGAGGCGCTGGAGGCGACGCATGACGAGCAGCGAGAAGGCCATCCGGGTCCTGGTCGTGGAGGACGACCCGGTCGCCGCCGACGCGCACGTCCTGTACGTCGGCCGGGTGCCCGGCTTCGCGGCCGTGGGCAAGGCACACTCGGGCGCGGAGGCCCGCCGGATCCTGGAGCGCACCCCGGTGGACCTCCTCCTGCTCGATCTGCACCTGCCGGACGTGCACGGACTGCACCTGGCCCGGTCCCTCAGGGCGGCCGGCCACCACGCGGACGTGATAGCGGTGACGTCGGCCCGCGACCTGGCCGTCGTGCGCGAGGGCGTCTCGCTCGGCGTCGTGCAGTACGTCCTGAAGCCGTTCACCTTCGCGACCCTGCGCGACCGCCTCGTGCGCTACGCCGAGTTCCACGCGGCGGTCGGTGAGGCGAGCGGCCAGGACGAGGTGGACCGGGCGCTCGCGGCCCTGCGCGCACCGGGCCCGGCCGCACTGCCCAAGGGGCTGAGCGCGCCGACGCTGGAGCGGGTGACGGTGACGCTGCGCGACAGCGCGGAGGGCCTGACGGCCGCCGGCGTCGCGGAGACGGTGGGCATCTCCCGCATCACGGCCCGCCGTTACCTGGAGCACCTGGTCGACGCGGGCCGCGCCGCACGCCGCCCGCAGTACGGCACGGTGGGCCGGCCGGAGCTGCAGTACCGCTGGGTCCCGGGACAGTGACGGCCCGTCGGCCGGGACGTCGTGATCCACTGCCCTGAGACGGCTCAGCCGGCCGGCTCCTCCGGGAGGACGCCCGCCCGGAACGGCTCGACGCCCTCCAGCCTCCGCACCCGCGTCGGCTCGATCAGCAGCATCACCCGGCGCTCGCCCGGCAGCAGCCACGGGTACCGGTCCTCGCCGAGGTACTTGCGTGCCAGCCGGTCCATCGCCCGTTCCGCGTCCTCGCCCTCCACGAAGCGGACGACCCTGCCCCGGATCTCCGCGCGGTCGTACGGGTTCACGGGGTCGTGGTGGGACAGCGAAACGTACGGATTGCGCCGCAGATTCTCCTCCTTCACCCGCCCGATGGAGGTGTTGACCATGACGTACTCCCCTTCGATGTCCGCCCACATGGGCGACACCTGTGGCGCCCCGTCCGCCCCCACCGTCGCGAGGTGCCAGAAGTTCGGCGCGCGAAGACGCTCGCGAATATGCCCGTTGAGCTTGCCGTTCACGTGAGTCACTGCCTTTCCGGGCCCGTGATCACCGAACCCGGCGCCATCCTCGCCCGGCCGGCGCCCCGGCCGACAGACGATCTTCAGCCCCGGTCGAACCCACCGGTAGCCGTAGATTCCTACAATCCGTGCTCCTGGCCGAACAGACCGTAGTCAGCGTGTTCCGGCCGTCCTAACTTGTGAGCCGTGCGCCGACCTTCAGCCCGACCGAACCTGCCGTCTCCTCCTCCCTCCGCGCAGGCCACCCCCATGGCCCCGCCGTTCAACGCCCCCGCCGCCCGCCGGCTGCGCGCGGCCCTCGGCATGGCACCCGAACACGTCGCCCACGGCATGCGCATCTCGTACGGGCATCCCCACATCACCCCGGACCACGTGATGGCCTGGGAACGCGGGGCCGCCGCCCCGACCGGCTCCGAACTCACCGCGCTCGCGGGCGTGCTGTGGTGCTCGCCGGCCGAACTGATCGGCAGACCGCGCACCCTGCGCGAACACCGCATCGCCCGCTGCCTCGCCCCGGAGGACGTGGCCCGGGCGGTCGGGCACGACGTTCACGCGTACCTGCGGATGGAGGAGACCGACACCTGGCGCGGCACGGAACGCCAGGCCGGCGCCCTCGCCGATCTGCTCGGGCTGACACTGCCCGACTTCGTGTCCGTCACCGGCCGTGACGCCAAGCTGGGCGCCCTGCTGCGCAGTGCGGCCACGACCCGCTGGCAGGCCCATGTCCGCCAGGTGGCCAAGCTCGTGCCCCTGGACCGCCGGTTCCTGGAGGCGGCCCTTCAGGGTCTGCACGAGGACTACCAGGGCCACATGGCCGCAACCCTCAGCTGGGGCGGCGGCAGGGGTGACGCGGGCGGCGCCGGCCAGGAGTTCCTGGACCGGATCGTGGAGCACTTCTGGACGAAGCTCCAGGACGACACCGGCCCGGAGGCCCGTTAGAAGACCGACTCGGCCTCGTCCATGCGGTCCTTCGGCACCGTCTTCAGCTCGGTCACGGCCTCGGCGAGCGGGACCATCACGATGTCGGTCCCGCGCAGGGCGGTCATCATGCCGAACTGCTCCTGGTGCGCCGCCTCCACCGCGTGCCAGCCGAACCGCGTGGCGAGCACCCGGTCGTAGGCGGTCGGCACACCACCGCGCTGGACGTGGCCGAGGATGACCGGCTTGGCCTCCTTGCCGAGCCGACGCTCCAGCTCGTGGGCGAGGGCGGTGCCGATGCCCTGGAAGCGCTCGTGGCCGAACTTGTCTATGGCGCCCTTGTTGTAGTCCATGGAGCCCTCGGCGGGATGGGCGCCCTCGGCGACGCAGACCACCGCGAACTTCTTGCCGCGGGAGAAGCGCTCCTCGACCATCTTCACGAGGTCGGCCGGGTCGAACGGCCGCTCCGGCAGACAGATGCCGTGCGCACCGGCCGCCATGCCGGACTCCAGGGCGATCCAGCCCGCGTGCCGGCCCATGACCTCCACGACCATCACCCGCTGGTGGGACTCGGCGGTGGTCTTCAGCCGGTCCATCGCCTCGGTGGCGACGCCCACCGCGGTGTCGAAACCGAAGGTGCGGTCCGTGGAGGAGATGTCGTTGTCGATCGTCTTCGGGACGCCCACGACGGGCAGGCCCGCGTCGCTCAGCATGCGCGCGGCCGTCAGCGTGCCCTCGCCGCCGATCGGGATCAGCGCGTCGATGCCGAACTCGTGGATCATGTCGGAGGCGTTCTCGCAGGCCTCGCGGAGGCGGTCCCGCTCCAGCCGGGACGACCCGAGGATCGTGCCGCCGCGGGCCAGGATGCCGCTGACGGACTCCAGGTCGAGACTGCGGTAGCGGCCGTCCAGCAGACCGGCGTACCCGTCCTCGAAGCCGATGACCTCGTCGCCGTAGTTGTCGACCGCCCGGTGCACGACCGACCGGATCACGGCGTTCAGGCCGGGGCAGTCGCCGCCTGCGGTGAGAACTCCGATACGCATCGTGCTGTGTCTCCTGCTCGCTGTTGACACCGGTGAGCCACTGCCGATTGTTTCACGCTCCACGACCCGCTGTGGCACCCCGGCCTGACGGGCGCCTTATCTAGCGGCAGAGGTATTGTCAAGAGGGTTCTGCTCACCTCGGTGGGCGATTTTTGTGTCCCCGGCTGGATAGCAGTGGGGCGAGAGGCCTACCCCCATCCGAGACGAACGGAGAGCGCGCGTGACCCGCAGCGTGTACGTGACCGGCATCGACCGCGGCGACGGACGCCAGGTCGTCGAACTGGGGGTCATGGAGCTCCTCACCCGGCAGGTCGACCGGGTCGGTGTGTTCCGCCCTCTGGTCCACGACGGGCCCGACCGCCTCTTCGAGCTGCTGCGCGCCCGCTACCGGCTCACCCAGGCCCCCTCGACCGTCTACGGCATGGACTACCACGAGGCGTCCGCCCTCCAGGCCGAGGCCGGCACGGACGAGCTGGTGTCCACCCTCGTCGACCGCTTCCACCTGGTCGCCCGGGACTACGACGTCGTGCTGGTCCTCGGCACCGACTACGCCGGAACCCAGCTCCCCGACGAGCTGTCGCTCAACGCCCGGCTGGCGAACGAGTTCGGCGCGTCCGTCATCCCCGTCGTCGGCGGCCGCAAGCAGACCGTCGAGTCCGTGCTCGCCGAGACGCGCAACGCCTACCGCGCCTACGACACCCTGGGCTGCGACGTGCTGGCCATGGTCGCCAACCGGGTGGCCCGCGAGGACCGTGACGAGATCGCCGGCCAGCTCGGCTCCCGGCTTCCCGTGCCCTGTTACGTCCTGCCCGACGAGCCCGCGCTGTCCGCGCCGACCGTCTCGCAGATCGGCCACACCCTCGGCGCCAAGGTGGTGCTCGGCGACGACTCCGGGCTCGCGCGGGACGTGCTCGGCTTCGTCTTCGGCGGTGCGATGCTGCCGAACTTCCTGGGTGCCCTGACCCCGGGCTGCCTGGTCGTCACCCCGGGCGACCGGGCCGACCTGGTCGTCGGCGCGCTCGCCGCGCACAGCGCCGGCACCCCGCCGATAGCGGGCGTGCTGCTCACCCTGGACGAGGTGCCCGGCACCGACATCCTCACCCTCGCCGACCGCCTCGCCCCCGGCACGCCCGTGCTGTCGGTGGCCGGCACCAGCTTCCCCACCGCGGAGCAGCTGTTCTCCCTGGAGGGCAAGCTGAACGCGGCCACCCCGCGCAAGGCGGAGCGCGCCCTCGGCCTGTTCGAGCGGTACGCCGACACCGCCGACCTCGCCCGCCGGGTCTCCGCGCCGAGCAGCGACCGCGTCACGCCGATGATGTTCGAGCACAAGCTGCTGGAGCAGGCCCGCTCCGACCTGCGCCGGGTGGTGCTGCCCGAGGGCACCGAGGAACGGGTGCTGCACGCCGCCGAGGTGCTCCTGCGCCGCGGCGTGTGCGAGCTCACGCTGCTCGGCCCAGTCGACCAGATCCGCAAGAAGGCCGCCGACCTCGGCATCGACCTCGGCGAATCCCAGCTGATCGACCCGGCGGCCTCCGAGCTGCGGGACACCTTCGCCGAGCAGTACGCGGCCCTGCGCGCCCACCGGGGCGTCACCGTGGAGCTGGCCTACGACGTCGTCTCCGACGTGAACTACTTCGGCACGCTCATGGTCCAGGAGGGCCTCGCCGACGGCATGGTGTCGGGCTCGGTGCACTCCACGGCCGCGACCATCCGCCCGGCCTTCGAGATCATCAAGACCAAGCCGGACGCGGACATCGTCTCGTCGGTGTTCTTCATGTGCCTGGCCGACAAGGTCCTCGTCTACGGCGACTGCGCGGTCAACCCGGACCCGAACGCCGAGCAGCTCGCCGACATCGCCATCCAGTCGGCGACCACGGCCGAGCAGTTCGGGGTGGAGCCGCGCATCGCGATGCTGTCGTACTCCACCGGCACCTCCGGCTCCGGCGCCGACGTCGACAAGGTCCGCGAGGCCACCGAGCTGGTCCGCTCCCGCCGCCCCGACCTGAAGATCGAGGGCCCGATCCAGTACGACGCCGCCGTGGAGCCGTCGGTCGCGGCGACCAAGCTGCCCGGTTCCGAGGTCGCCGGGCAGGCGAGCGTGCTGATCTTCCCCGACCTGAACACCGGCAACAACACCTACAAGGCCGTGCAGCGCTCGGCCGGCGCGATCGCCGTCGGCCCGGTGCTGCAGGGTCTGCGCAAGCCGGTCAACGACCTGTCCCGGGGCGCCCTCGTCCAGGACATCGTCAACACCGTCGCCATCACGGCGATCCAGGCCCAGTCCCCCGCCCCGTCCCCGAGCGAGAAGGCAACCACCCAGTGAGCCCCACCCGCGTCCTCGTCCTCAACTCCGGTTCCTCCTCCGTGAAGTACCAGCTGCTCGACATGCGCGACAGCAGCCGGCTGGCGGTGGGCCTGGTGGAGCGCATCGGCGAGCAGACCTCCCGTCTGAAGCACACCCCGGCCGGCGGCGAGAGCCGGGAGCGCGGCGGTGCGATCGCCGACCACGACGCCGCCCTGAAGGCCGTCGCCGAGGAGCTCGCCAAGGACGGCCTGGGCCTGGACTCGCCCGAACTGGCCGCGATCGGGCACCGGGTGGTGCACGGCGGCAAGTACTTCACGGAGCCGACCGCCATCGACGACGCCGTGCTCGCCGAGATCGAGCGGCTCATCCCCGTGGCGCCGCTGCACAACCCGGCCAACCTCACCGGGATCCGTACGGCACAGGCGCTGCGGCCCGACCTGCCGCAGGTCGCCGTCTTCGACACCGCGTTCCACACGACGATGCCGGAGTCGGCCGCCCGCTACGCCATCGACGTCAGGACCGCCGACGAGCACCGCATCCGCCGCTACGGCTTCCACGGCACCTCGCACGCCTACGTCTCCCGGGCCACCGCCGAGCTGCTGGGCAAGGACCCGTCCGAGACGAACGTGATCGTGCTGCACCTGGGCAACGGGGCGTCCGCCTCGGCCGTGCGGGGCGGCCGTTGCGTGGACACCTCCATGGGGCTGACACCTTTGGAGGGGCTCGTGATGGGTACGCGCTCCGGAGACATGGACCCGGCCGTCATCTTCCATTTGATGCGTGTTGGTGGAATGTCCGCCGACGAGATCGACACTCTTCTCAACAAGAAGAGCGGTCTGATCGGTCTGTGCGGCGACAACGACATGCGGGAGATCCGCCGTCGCGTCGACGAGGGCGACGAGCAGGCGGAGCTGGCGTTCGACATCTACATTCACCGCCTGAAGAAGTACATCGGTGCCTATTACGCCGTCCTCGGGCGGGTGGACGCGGTCGCCTTCACCGCCGGTGTGGGCGAGAACGCGGCCCCCGTGCGGGCGGCCGCCCTGGCGGGTCTGGAGGAGCTGGGCCTGGCCGTGGACGGCGAGCGCAACGCCGTGCGCGCCGACGAGGCCCGGCTGATCTCGCCCGACGGCGCCCGGGTCGCGGTGGCGGTGGTACCTACTGACGAGGAATTGGAGATCGCGACACAGACCTACGCGCTGGTAATTGGTTCGGGGAATCACACCTGAGCGGCATCCCGCCCTTTTGTATTTTCCGCCAGACGGAATATTCCCTTGCGAAACAAACCGATAGGATCGCCCCATGCGCCGTTCGAAAATCGTCTGTACTCTCGGCCCCGCGGTCGACTCCCACGAGCAGCTTGTCGCGTTGATCGAAGCCGGCATGAACGTGGCCCGCTTCAACTTCAGCCACGGCTCGCACGCCGAGCACCAGGGCCGGTACGACCGGGTCCGTGCCGCCGCCAAGGAGACCGGCCGGGCCATCGGTGTCCTCGCCGACCTCCAGGGCCCGAAGATCCGTCTGGAGACCTTCGCCGAGGGGCCGGTGGAGCTGGTCCGCGGTGACGAGTTCACCATCACCACCGAGGACGTCCCGGGCGACAAGACGATCTGCGGAACGACCTACAAGGGCCTGCCGGGCGACGTCTCCCACGGCGACCAGATCCTCATCAACGACGGCAACGTCGAACTGAAGGTCACCGAGGTCCACGGGCACCGGGTGAAGACGATCGTCATCGAGGGCGGTGTCATCTCCGACCACAAGGGCATCAACCTGCCCGGCGCGGCCGTCAACGTGCCTGCCCTGTCCGAGAAGGACATCGAGGATCTCCGCTTCGCCCTCCGCATGGGCTGTGACCTGGTCGCGCTGTCCTTCGTCCGCGACGCCAAGGACGTCCACGACGTGCACCGCGTCATGGACGAGGAGGGCCGCCGGGTCCCCGTCATCGCCAAGGTGGAGAAGCCGCAGGCGGTGCAGAACATGGAGGACGTCGTGATGGCGTTCGACGGCGTGATGGTCGCCCGTGGTGACCTGGCCGTCGAGTACCCGCTCGAGAAGGTCCCGATGGTGCAGAAGCGGCTCATCGAACTGTGCCGCCGCAACGCCAAGCCGGTGATCGTGGCGACCCAGATGATGGAGTCGATGATCACCAACTCCCGTCCGACCCGCGCCGAGGCCTCCGACGTGGCCAACGCGATCCTGGACGGCGCCGACGCGGTCATGCTGTCCGCCGAGTCGAGCGTGGGCGCGTACCCGATCGAGACGGTCAAGACGATGTCGAAGATCGTCACCGCGGCCGAGCAGGAACTGCTCTCCAAGGGCCTGCAGCCGCTCGTCCCGGGCAAGAAGCCGCGCACACAGGGCGGTTCGGTGGCCCGGGCCGCCTGCGAGATCGCCGACTTCCTCGGCGGCCGGGGCCTGGTGGCCTTCACCCAGTCCGGCGACACGGCCCGCCGCCTGTCCCGCTACCGCGCGCAGCAGCCGATCATCGCCTTCACCACCGACGAGGGCACCCGCAACCAGATGGCGCTCAGCTGGGGCGTCGAGCCGTACGTGGTGCCGTTCGTGAACAGCACCGACGAGATGGTCGACCTGGTGGAGCAGGAGCTGGTCAAGCTGAACCGCTTCAACGCGGGCGACATCGTGGTCATCACCGCCGGCTCGCCCCCCGGCGTGCCCGGCACCACCAACATGGTGCGGGTCCACCACCTGGGCGAGGCCAAGGGCTGATCCGCCAAGGGCCGTGAAGGCCCGTACACGCCACCGAGGGCGCCCCCTGAAATCACCAGGTGGCGCCCTCGTCCTGATGCGCTCAGTGGCTTGCGTCGGGTGTCATGCCTCGGTAACCGCCTGAAGGACGGCTTGGGCCAGGGCGTAGAAGTTCTCCCGGTAGAAGCCCAGACGGATGTTGAACGGCTCCTCCGCGAAGAGGCCGCCGCGCTCGACGAACAGGGCGGGTACGGCGGTCAGCGCGCTGTGCACCATGTGGAGTTCCTCCGTGGTGAGGCGGAAGTCGCGTGACTCCGTGTGCCGTCCGGCCAGGCGTTCCACGAGCGCGTCGACGGCCTCCCGGCCCGAGCCGACCAGCAGGGTCAGCTCCGTGTCGCCGTAGTCCCGCTCCCTCAGACAGCTCAGCGCCTCGTACATCGCCGCCACCTGACGGGGCGCGAGCCGCACGATGAACGCGTCGCCGTCGCGGGTAAGTTTCAGCTGGGTTCTCAACCTCTCCTCTTTCCCCGTGCACATACGAGGGCCGTGAGGGCCCCTGCACGCCACCGAGGGCGCCCCCCTGGGATCCAGGGGGCGCCCTCGGCGTGTGCGGCTCCCGAACGGGCTGGAGGGGGCGCTCAGTCGGTGACGAAGTTGTGCAGCCCCGGCACGTGGAGGGTCCCGCCGAACTGGCCGGCCTGCTGGACCTTCACGTTGGTGAAGTAGATCAGCGGGATGTTCAGCGGCGGCGGGTGCTCCGGGTCGAACGTGATCGGGATGAGCCCCAGCAGGTTGCCGGAGATGCTCTCCGTGTACATCACCGTGTCGCCGTCGCGGATCGTGGACGTCGAGCCCTTGGCCGCCTGCACGTGGTAGGTCTTGCCGGACTGCTTGTCCTTGACGGTCTGGTGCAGGTCGCCGATGTCCGTGCCGCCGGATATGACGTACTTGAGCACCTTCTTGACGGTGCCGTTGGCGGTGCGCACCTCGACGACGCCCTTGTAGTCGGCGCCCTTCAGCGTCAGCGAGCTGGCGTTGAGGAACCACGGGTCGTCGGGCAGCGGCACCTTGTTGTCGACACCGCCCTCGGCGTCGGTGGCGGCCGGGCAGTCGTCGGCGTCCGTGGTGGCGCTCGGGGAGGGGCTGGGGGAGGCGGTGGCCTCCTGCGCCTTCTCCTTGGCGTCCTCGGCCGCCTTCTCGACGGCCTTGGTGGTGTCCTCGACCGTCTTCCCGGTGTCCTTCACCGTGTCGGACACCTTGCCGGTGGTGTCCTCGACGGTGTCCTCGACCGTGCCGGCGGCCTTCTCGGCCGTGTCCTGCTCGGCACCGGAGGCGTCCTCGGCCGGCTTCTCGGTGCTCTCCGACGCCGAGGCCGACGGGGCCGGGCCGGGGCTCGCCCCGTCCGTTTCGCCGTCCTTCGCGCCGTCGAAGATGCCGCCGATCGCGTCGCCGATGTCCTCCAGGATGTTGCCGCCGCTCTGGGACGGGGAGGGGGACGGAGTGGCCGCCGCGTCGTCACCGCCCGTGGCGGGGGCACTGGTGGACGGGGCCGGCTTCGGCTCGGCCTCGTCGTCGGAACCTGAATCCGACGAAGAGGAACCGCTGTTGTCCGCGTCCGCGCCACCCGAGGGGGACGGCTTCGGGGCGGTGCCGCCCTGGTCGTCCTTCTCGCCCGCCGCACCGTCGCTCGCCGAGGGGGACGGCGTGGGCGAGGCGGAGTCGTCCTCGGAGTCCTTGCCGTCCTTGCCGGCCTTGCCGTCCTTGTCGGCGTCCTCGAGGGCCGCCACACAGTCCTTGTACTCGTCGGCCGTCAGGCTCTTGGAGGTCGGCGCCACCGGGGTGTCGCTGTCGGCTATGGCGAGCGTCGACGTGAAGCCCATGCCCATGAGCACCGCCGTCGGCATCGCCGCCATGGCTATCGCCTTGCCGGCCGGCCTGTTGAACCTGGTGAACAGCGGCTTCTTGGGTGCCGCGTGGCGCGGCCCGGTTCTCACACGGGACGCCTCCACACCTGCCCCGTGGGTCACCTCGTCAGCCGGCACTGTGCCTCCCGTTCGCCCCGTTGGCCGGGTTCGTTCCTGACAGATCGTTCGGCTCGCCCACCTCGTCCACGGGCCGCAGCGCCGCGGTGTCGTGGTCCGTGGCCTCGGGAGCCCCGTCGACGCCCGTGCTGGCCATGGCGGTGGGCTGTCCCGCGGGCGGTGCGCCCGGCGCCCACGCCACGGCCATCGCCCCGCCCACGAGGGCCAGGAGGAAGCCGATGAGGAAGCCGCCGAGGTTGGACACGGGGATGGACACCAGCGCCAGCAGGATCGCCGCGACTCCCGCGAAGACGCGGACGTGCTTCTGGAACCAGAGGCTGACGCCCAGTACGACGAGCAGCACGCCGATGATCAGGGACCCGGCACCCGCGGTGGTCGCCATCGCCAGCGTCAGGTGACCGATCTGGAGGTTGGCGTACGGGAAGTAGGCGATGGGCAGTCCACTGAGCAGGACGAACAGCCCGGCCCAGAACGGCCGCTCACCCCGCCAGGCGCGGAACTGCTGCCTCCGGACGGTGAACTGGCCGGTGGCGGCAGGAGTCTCGGCGCTCATGGAAAAACAGCTCCCTGGTACAGCGTTGCTGTGGTGGTGATGTGGACCGCGCGTGAAGGCGCGGCCGGAAGGTGGACGGGCGGGGGCGCCACCGGCTCCCCCGCCCGTCATCGGGTGCTTAGTAGCACTCCTTGACACCCGTCGACAGCGACATCTTCAGGCCGCTGAGCTTGAAGGTTCCGGCGGTGGTCGCCCACGCCGTCTGCTTCACGTCGGTCAGGGTCGCCCTGTCCGCCTGCTGGGCGAAGCCGTACGGGTTGGTCGTCTCGCCCTTCCGCATGGCCGGACCCTTGCTGGCGTCCTTGGCGGCCACACCGATGTCGATGTTCTCGAACGTCGCATCGGCGCTGAGGTCGGCGACGTCGATGTAGAGGTTCTGGGCCTCCACCGGCTTCGCACCCTGACCCGCACGCAGGATGAGGCTGACGTTCCCGAGCACCGGAATGTTCGGGGTGACGACCGACTGGCACAGGTTCTTGATCGTCGCCGACTTGAACGACGAGACCGCGACCGGGTGCACCGACTTCTTGCCGTCGAGCGTGTACCCCTCGTCGAGGGCGCCGTACTGCGAGAAGCCCTCACCGACGAGCTGGTCGGTCGTGACCTTGAACGACTGGCCGGAGACGCTGAACGACGCGGCGAGAGCGCCCTGCGCGAGGGCGACACCTATCGCAGCCGTGGCGGCGACGCTGGGCACCATGACCACAGCGAACCGCTTCCATCTGGTCCCGCCACGCACCTGGGACTCCATATTTCCTCCTTCTCGGACGTACATCTCCTGTCCTGGCTCGCCCCGATTGGCGGCTCAGCCGGGCAGGGATGGGAGAAGTGCTACGTCCTCGGGAAGGAGAGCGCCTGCACTCGGCGGCGCAACTGCGCCCGAATCACCGGCGATCACCCCCGAGCGACAACCACTGGTCGCGCCTGACACGCATCACGCACAACCCTGCTGGACAGGCTTCGCCGGAAGGGCGAAGACCCCCCTGTCCAAGAGCCGGCGCCACTGCCGCCGGCTCTGCTCGGTGGGGACCCAGGACGTCCCGCGACCCAACCGGCTGCCGGGGTACGGGATTGGACCGAGCGTGGCCGATCGTGGTGCATTCTCGCCGCCCGCACAAGGGGGTTCGTTACTCGCTAGTAACGGCCGGATAACCGAACACCGACCCGTCGGTCTCGGTCGGCGACTCAGGGTGGCGCCGGACGGCGGTACAAAGCTGTTGATCGATGGACAGAATCCGACAGATCAACGGCGATGACTTACTCGTAGTAACAGCGGCCGCGATTACCAAGTTTTGGTAAAGCGCGGCCGCAGTGACCTGTTGTCGGCAAACTTTTCACGCGGGCACCACATGCCCGCGCGTTTAACGACTGGTCAGAACAGGGCGCGCGCCAGGGCCCTGCGGGCCGCGATCACGCGGGGGTCGTCGGGACCGACGACCTCGAACAGCTCCACCAGCCGCACGCGTACGGTGTCCCGGTCGTCACCCACCGTGCGCTGCACGGTCTCGATGAGCCGGCCGAACGCGTCCTCGACGTGGCCGCCCACCAGATCCAGGTCGGCCGCGGCGATCTGCGCCTGCACGTCGGCCGGCTTGTCGGCCGCGTCCCGGCGCACCTGCTGCGGGTCGACGCCCTGCACCCGCTGGAGCAACTCGGCCTGCGCGAGGCCCAGCTTGGCCTCTTCGTTGCCCGGGTCCTCGTTCAGCACGTTCTTGTACGCCTGGACGGCACCGGACAGATCGCCCGAGTCCAGCGCCTGCACGGCGGCCTCGAGGAGACCGTCGTGGGGGCCGGCCGGCCGCTCCGGAGCCGCCTGGGCACCGCCCGGCTCGGCCTCGGGGTCGACGGTGAGGCCGGTCAGACCGAAGCGCTGCTCGCCGACCTGCACCAGCTGGTCGAGGGTCTGCCGGATCTGGGCCTCGCCGGCCGCCCCCTGGAAGAGCGGCAGCGCCTGCCCCGCGACGACCGCGAACACCGCGGGGATTCCCTGGATGCCGAACTGCTGCATCAGCATCTGGTTGGCGTCGACGTCGATCTTGGCGAGCAGGAAACGGCCGTTGTACTCGACGGCCAGCCGCTCCAGGACCGGGCTGAGCTGCTTGCAGGGCTCACACCACTCGGCCCAGAAGTCGATGACGACGGGCACCTCGGCGGAACGCTGCAGGACGTCCCTCTCGAACCCCGCCTCGTCGACATCGATGACGAGGTCGGCCGGGGAGATCGCCCCCGCCCCGCCCTCCCGGGCTGCTTGTGCGCGCGCCTGCTCCGCCTTCGCCTTGGCCTCCTGGGCCGCCTTCACCGCGGCGAGGTCGACGACTCCGCTCATGGACATGTTCCGTGGCTGCATGCGCCTATCCTCCCCCGTACGGTGCGCGCGTGTGAAAAACGGTGTGAAAGCAGGGCCGGTCCGTGCCCTTGGCGCCGGGTCCCCACCCCACGCCGGGTGTGTCGAGGCCCGTGTACGTCCCTCACGGGCTTTCGCTACGAGTCGTAGCGTAATGCCACACGCAGGCTCCGGGACACCGCCCCCCGGTGATCTCCCTCACGGGGCCACGCGGGAACCGCCGGTTTATGGTCGGGGCATGCACAGTCGCAGCCCAGCCGGCCGTTCCGGGCGCCCGCGCAGCGCCGAGGCGGACGCCGCGATCCTGGCCGCGACACGTGAGGCGCTGGTGGAGCTGGGCTGGTCCAAGCTCACCCTGGGAGACGTGGCGACCCGTGCCGGGGTCGCGAAGACGACGCTCTACCGCCGGTGGGCGGGCAAGAACGAACTGGTCGTCGACGCCGTGGCCGAGCTGTTCGACGCGCTGGAGCTCCCCGACTGCGGCTCGCTGGCCGCCGACATCGAGGGCGTGGTGCTGCAGTTCGCCACGATCCTGGCCCTGCCGGAGGCGAGGAGCGGCCTGATGGCGGTCGTGGCGGAGGCCACCCGTGACGAGGCCCTGCGCGAACGCATCCGCGCGTCCGTGGTCGACCGGCAGAAGCGGCTGGTCCTGGAGGGCCGTGCCCGGGCCCAGGTGCGGGGCGAGCTCCCGGCGGAGGAGGACCCCGAGTCGGCCGCCCGCACGGTGGACCTGATCTTCGACATGGTGGCGGGTGCGGTGGTGCACCGCACCCTGGTGAGCGCGGAACCGGCCGACGAGGAGTGGGTCCGCAGCTTCACCAGGGTGTTGTTGCAGGGGCTGGGGTCGTAGCCCCTCAGAAGCCGGCCGGCTCCGTGTACACGCCCCACTCGTCGCGGAGCACCCCGCAGATCTCCCCGAGCGTCGCCTCCGCGCGGACGGCGTCCAGCATCGGCTCGATCATGTTGGCGCCGCTGCGGGCTGCGGCCAGCATGGCGTCGAGTGCGGTGCGCACCGCGGCGTCGTCACGGGCCGCCTTGCGCCCGCCCAGCACCCGGACCTGCTCGCGCTCGACCTCGTGGCTGACCCGCAGGATCTCCAGGTCCCCGGTGACCGACCCGTCGTGGCAGTTCACGCCGACGACCCGCTTGTCACCCTTCTCCAGCGCCTGCTGGTAGCGGAACGCCGACTCGGCGATCTCCCCGGTGAACCAGCCGTCCTCGATGCCGCGCAGGATCCCGGAGGTGATCGGGCCGATGGGGTGCTTCCCGTCGGGGTGCGCCCGCAGACCGCGCTCCTTGATCTGCTCGAAGATCTTCTCCGCGTCCGCCTCGATGCGGTCGGTGAGCTGCTCGATGTACCAGGAACCGCCCAGCGGGTCGGCCACGTTGGCGACGCCGGTCTCCTCCATCAGCACCTGCTGCGTGCGCAGCGCGATCTCGGCGGCCTGCTCGCTGGGCAGGGCGAGGGTCTCGTCGAGCGCGTTGGTGTGCAGCGAGTTCGTCCCGCCGAGCACGGCCGCCAGCGCCTCCACGGCCGTCCGTACGACGTTGTTGTACGGCTGCTGCGCGGTGAGGGAGACGCCCGCGGTCTGCGTGTGGAAGCGGAGCCACTGGGCCTTCTCCGACTTCGCCCCGTAGACGTCGCGCATCCAGCGGGCCCAGATCCGGCGGGCCGCGCGGAACTTGGCGATCTCCTCGAAGAAGTCGACGTGCGCGTCGAAGAAGAAGGACAGACCGGGGGCGAAGACGTCCACGTCCAGCCCGCGCGACAGGCCCAGCTCCACGTACCCGAAGCCGTCCGCCAGCGTGTACGCCAGCTCCTGCGCGGCCGTCGCCCCGGCCTCGCGGATGTGGTAGCCGGAGACGGACAGCGGCTTGTAGGCGGGGATGCCGGCCGCGCAGTGCTCCATGAGGTCACCGATGAGCCGCAGGTGCGGCTCGGGCTGGAAGAGCCACTCCTTCTGGGCGATGTACTCCTTGAAGATGTCCGTCTGGAGCGTGCCGTTGAGGACGGACGGGTCGACGCCCTGCCGTTCGGCGGCGACCAGGTACATGCAGAAGACGGGGACGGCCGGGCCGCTGATGGTCATCGACGTCGTGACGTCACCGAGCGGGATGTCCTTGAACAGGACCTCCATGTCGGCCGCCGAGTCGATGGCGACACCGCAGTGCCCGACCTCGCCCAGCGAGCGCGGGTCGTCGGAGTCGCGTCCCATGAGGGTCGGCATGTCGAAGGCGACCGAGAGCCCGCCTCCGCCGTTGCGGAGGATCATCTTGTAGCGCTCGTTGGTCTGCTCGGCGTTGCCGAACCCGGCGAACTGCCGGATGGTCCACGTCCGCCCTCGGTAGCCGGTCGCGTACAGGCCCCGGGTGAAGGGGTACTCCCCCGGCCAGCCGATCCGGTCGAACCCCTCGTAGGTGTCCCCGGGCCGCGGCCCGTACACCGGCTCCACGGGGTCGCCGGAGAGCGTGGTGAAGTCGGCCTCGCGCTTGCGTGCGGCGTCGTACCGGGCCTGCCAGCGGCGGCGGCCCTCCTCGATGGCGTCAGCGTCCATGCCTTCGAATTTACTTGGACGTCCTAGTAAATGTCGATGGCTGACGGGAGTGACCTGGCGAACGGGTGAAGGCGGCCGCCGCGCACCGGCGCGCGGTGGCCGCGAGATGCCTGCTAGTGCCGCGGCAGGCACCGTTTGCCCGTGAAGGAGCGGCGTCCGGTGCGTGCTCTCGGCGTGCCGGCCGGAAGCCCTCGTACTGGACGTACTCGGGCTTTCGGCCGGTGCGGCGAGAGGGCGTGCCGGGCGTCGCGACGGGGCGAACGTTGCCTGCCGCGGCACTAGGCCTTGACGGGCGCGGGCGCGTCCTCCGCGAGCTTGCCCTGCAGCTCGTGGCTGATCCTGCGCTCCACGAAGAACGCGGCCGTGGGGATCGTGCCGGCCAGCAGCACCCACAGCTGCTTCTTGACCGGCCACTTCGCCTTGGAACCGAGGTCGAAGGCGAAAATCAGGTACACGACGTACAACCAGCCGTGCGCGATGCTGACCACCTGGGTGAAGTCAGCCGCGCCGCCCAGATCCAGGACGTACTTGCCGATCATGCCGAGGGTCAGCGCGACGAGCAGCACACCGGTGACGTAGGCCATGACCCGGTAGCGGGTCAGCACGCTCTTCTTCATGCCGTCGAGCGTAACGACCCGTTCCGGGAGATCTTGCCCCGGGTCACTCCTCTTCGAAGTCGCCCGCCGAGACCCGCAGCGGCCGCAGCATCGCGAAGATCTCCGCGCACTCCTCCGCGTCGTAGACCCCGAGTCCGAAGTCCATCGCCATCAGGTCGCGGGTGGCCGACTCGACGACCTCGCGGCCCTTGTCGGTGATGCTGGCGAGGGTGCCGCGGCCGTCGTTCGGGTTGGGCCGCTTGGCGACCAGACCCGCCTTCACCAGCCGGTCCACGGTGTTCGTCACGGACGTGGGGTGCACCATGAGCCGCTCACCGATCTTGGACATGGGCAGCTCGCCGGATTTGGAGAAGGTGAGCAGCACCAGCGCCTCGTAGCGCGCGAACGTCAGCCCGTACGGCCTGACCACCGCGTCGACCTCGGCGAGGAGGATCTGCTGGGCGCGCATGATCGAGGTGATCGCGGCCATGGACGGCACGTTCCCCCAGCGCTGCTTCCAGCGTTCGTCGGCGCGCGCGATCGGATCGAAGGAGAGACTGAGCGGCTTCGGCACGAACCCGACCTTACCGGCCGGTCACATGCTGGTCAGCCCCGTCTCGCCCTTCGGGCGCGTGGGGCCCGGGCAGGCGAGGTCGCCGTGGGGGCGGGTGGTGGCGGAGACGTCGGGGTGGGAGTGGGGGCGGCCGACTTCACCCTGACGGGGACCGTGAGCTCGCTTCCGGAGGCGGTCTGCGCGATGTGAACGACGTAGTCGCCCGCTGCGGCGTCCGCCGGGACCGTCGCGGTGAAACTGATGGAACCTGTTTCGGACGCGCTGGTCGCGTTGGCGGGGAACAGGTCGGAGCTGTACTGCACAGTACGACGTGGGGCGAACCCGCTGCCCGTGACGGTGACGGTTCCGCCGGGAGCGACCGGGTCGGGGCTGGCCTGTGCGGTCACCGGGCCGGTCGGCTTCTCCTTCTCGTACCGAAGCTCGGCGTGGGCCTGACGGCGGGACTCCGTGCCCACGGCGGCGACGCCTTGGGTGCTCCCGGGCTCCGGCACCCTCCATTCCTCGCCGAGGCGACCGATGGCGACCCCCGCGGCGTTCGCCTTCGGGTGGGCGTAACTGCCGCTGTGCCCCCACGGGCCCATCCAGATGTCGACGGTCTCCCCCGGCTTGAACCCCGAGGCGGTGGCCGTGGTGGGCTGGCCTACACGGACGGTGGTCGGGTTGAGGACCAGTTTCGGTGCGGGGCGAGGCCGGGTCCTGTCTGCCGGCGTGACCCGCAGCCGCGCCGACGCCTTCCGGTCGGACCGCTCCCCTCGGGCACGGACGGTGTACCGACCCGGCTTGCCGATCCCCTGGATCCTCGCCGAGGCCTTCCCCGTCCGTCCCGCGGTGAACGTGCCCGCGCTGCCTCCGGACGGGCCCGTCCAGGTGAAGGTGACGGGCTCGCCGGGCTGGAAGCCGCTTGCCGTCGCCGTGCAGGTTCCTCCGGGCTTCAGGGTCGACGCGGAGAGGGCGAGCCGGGCCGGGCGCGGGGGTCGCGACGTGGCCGGCGTGGCCGGGACGTCGATGTGCCTGACCTCCGGAGAACCGGGAACGGTCAGGCGTCTCAGGGTCTCGGCGAGATCCGCCGGGGTGTCCGTGAAGCGCGGCTCGGCGGCACCGGTGACCTCGGCCAGCCGGGCGAGCGGCCGCCGTTCCTTGTGCGGGACCTTGTAGCCGACGAACCGGACGTCCACCCGTACACCGCTGTCGGCGGCCTTCCTGCGCACCGCCGCCCTGACCGCGGCCTGGTCGGCCGTGCAGGCGTCGACGCCGTGCGAGGTCACCACGACGACCCGGTTCCGCTTGCTCCCCCGGAACGGGTAGTACCCCGAGAAGTCGTCGATCCCGGCGAGGAGGCCGCTCTCCAGCGTGGGTTTCCCCGACGGTGACAGCGCGTGCGCCGACGTGCTGATCCGCTGGGCGTGCCCCGTGCCCGGGCCGACCACCGACTCCGTGTTCCGTCCGTCCCCGCACGCGCCGCCGAACCGGCGCAGGGACAGGGAGTCCCCGTCGGCGGAGTTCTGCGCGGCGGAGGCGACAGCGGCCCTGACCGCGGGGAACTGCTTGCCGTGTCCGACCAGCGAGGTGTCGACGACGAACGCCGTGCGGTAGTCGGGGACGGCTCGCAGGACGAAGAAGGCCCCGACGCCGGCCACCAGCGCGACGACGACGGAGACGACCAGCACGCGGCGGGCCCATCGCCTGCGCCTCGGGGTGGAGTCGACGGTCATGAGGTCCCGGTCAGCTTCCCGCGCAGGGCGGTGAGCAGCTTGTTCATGCTCTTCGCCTCGTCGTTGTAGTGCGCGGCGGCACGCTCGAACGCCTTCATCCGCGCATCGAGCGGCGAGCCGGCCTCGGCGGCCTCCAGGACCCGGGAGGCCTCGTCCACCACCTGCTTCTGCTTCCGGCGCAGCCGGCCGGCCGCCTCGTTCACGTTCCGGGCGTCGTCGTTCCCGGCGCGGTCTGCGAGGTCGTCGAACTCCGGGCGGGTGCCGTTCACCGCGGTCCGGGCCCGGCTCAAGGTGCTGTCCGCGGTGTCGAGACGTCCCTCCTTCACCGCCCGGATGGCCGTGTTCACCTGGTCGACCGTGGTGTTGAGGGTGTCGACGATCCTCTGGGCCGAGGCGAGCACCGGTTCCGCGTTGGAGAACCAGTCGAGGGTCCGGTCGAGATCCGTCGCGTTCTCGGCGTAGACGGGCGGGGGCGCCTTGGCTGCCGTAGCCATCCGGTCGAGGTCCCGTCGCTGCTCGTCGGGGACCTGGAAGCCGACCACCCGGAACTGAAGGGACAGACCTGCCGCCCCGACGCGTTCGCGGATCTCCCTCTCGACGAAGGCGATGTCGTCCTCGCACGCGTCCACGCCGTGCCGGGTCACGACGATGATCCTGTTGACCTGGCGGGCCTTGCGGTCGAACGGCTCGGAGAAGTCCTCGACCGCCTGGACGATCCCGCGCACCAGCGTCGGCCGCCCGCCCGGTCGCACGCGCGCCGCCGCCCGGCCGATCTCCTGCCGGTTGCCGTCCCCGAAGCCGACCAGCCGGGCCGTGTTGTCAGCGGCGCCGCACTCGCCGCCGAAACGGCGCAGGGCGAGGGCGTCCTTGTCGCCCGAGTTCACCACCGTCTTGCGCAGCGACCTCGCGACCTCGGCGGTGCCCTCGGGATGCGCGCCCGCCGCGGTGTCGATCAGGAACTGGGTCCGGTAGTTCGGGGCGAACTTCGGTGAGAACCAGTCGAAGTAGAGCCAGCCGACGCCGACGGTCAGCAGGGCGGCGAGCAGCACCGCCAGCGGCACCCGCACGATGCGGGGCATCTCGACCGTGGTGTCCCCGGTGTTGATGGTGCCGGAGCTGTCGCCTTCGACGATGACGGACCGGTTGCCGAACGGCCGCCGCTTGAGGGACCGGGGCGTCACGAGGCTGTGTCGTCGTGGGTGTCACCGGTGGTGAGCGTGCCCTGGTTGTCACCGCCGATGGTGATGGAACGCTCCCCCGGTGAGGCCGCGGCACTCCCGCGCGCTCTGCGCGACGGCGGGTGCGGGACGTGCGGGACGCGCCGGTCGCCGGTGGAGACGTCGCCACTGTTGCTGCCCCGGACGGTGACCGAGCGGCTCCCGGGCGCGTCGGCGGCGCCCTGCGGGGCCGGTCCGGGGGCGGCACGGCCGCCGCCCGCGAAGCCGTACCCCCACATGGCCGCCAGTGCGGCCATGGCCGCTCCGGCTCCGCACGCCACGGCCCATCGCACGGCCGAGTCGTCCATCACCCGCGGCAGGAGCAGTGCTCCGCACAGCCATGTGCTCACCGCGAAGGCGACCGCGGTCGCAGTGACCGCCAGAAGCCATCTGCCGAACCGATCCACGCCCACCCCCGGATTTCGACCGGCTCCCGTCCCACCCACCATGGCACTCACACGGTGATCAGATGGGCTTTTTGGCTCATTATCAGGATTCGGGCACTTGTACGGATCGGCGGCCACCGTGGACGACGAGAACCCCGGCCCGCAGGGGCCGGGGTTCTCATGACAGTCAGCGGGTCCGCTATTCGGCGAGGTGGCGTTCCACCGTGTCCACCTTCGACGTGAGGCCGTCCGTCACGCCGGGGCGGATGTCCGCCTTGAGGACGAGGGACACACGGGGCGCGCGTCGCTCGACCGCGGCGACCGCGCGCCGGACCACGTCCATGACCTCGTCCCACTCCCCCTCGACGGACGTGAACATCGCGTCGGTGCGGTTCGGCAGCCCGGACTCGCGCACCACCCGCACGGCGTCGGCGACGTACTCCCCCACGTCCTCGCCGGCCCCGAGCGGCGTCACGGAGAAGGCGACGATCACGCGCCCACCACGCCTTCCTTGCGCGCGCGGGAGGCGATGACCGCGTCCTCGGTCTCACGGCGCAGCCGGCGCTCGGCGAAGAACCCGCCGGCCGGCAGCACCGAGAGGACGAAGTACAGCGCGGCGGTCCCCAGCGACCACTTCGCCCGGTTCCACGCGTCGGCCCAGAAGATGACGTACAGGACGAAGAGCGCACCGTGCACCGCGCCCATCACCGGCACGGCGTTGAAGTCCGTGGTCCGCTTCAGCACCGAGCAGACCAGCAGGAGGAGGAAGGAGATCGCCTCGGGGGCCGAGACCAGGCGGAGGCGGCGGATGGCGGTGGCGGTCTTGAGGTCCACGGGTCACCTTCGGTGGGAGAGAAACAGTTTGTGAACACGCGCACAAGCGTCCCGCCCATTGTGGCAAACCGCCTCGGCACCCGGCCCCTAGGGGTGCGGTCAGGGACGTTCTCCACCCACGGGCCCTGTCCCGGGGGCCCGGCCTGCGGATACCTTCCAGTCGTGGCGATGTTCCGACTTCAGAGCAGCAAGGTGCTCGCCGTCGACATGACCGGAGACGCCGTCAAGGCGAAGAACGGCTCGATGGTCGCGTACGACGGCGAGATGGCCTTCAAGAAGCTCAGCGGCGGCGGCGAGGGGATCCGGGGGATGGTGACCCGGCGGCTGACCGGTGAGCAGATGACGTTGATGGAGGTGAAGGGGCGGGGGACCTGCTGGTTCGCGGACCGGGCCTCCGAGATCAACCTGGTCAGTGTCCGGGGCGACAAGCTCTACGTCGAGTCGAGCAACCTGCTCGCGACCGACGGCGGCCTGCGCACGGGCACGGAGTTCACCGGCCTGCGCGGCGCCTCGCAGGGCAACGGGCTGTTCACGACGACCGTCGAGGGCCACGGCCAGGCGGCGATCATGTCGGACGGCCCGGCGGTGGTGCTGCGGGTGAGCGCGCAGTACCCGCTGACCGTCGACCCGGGGGCGTACGTGGCGCACCAGGGGAACCTGCGGCAGTCCTTCCAGTCCGGTGTGACGTTCCGCACGCTGCTCGGGGAGGGCGGCGGCGAGGCGTTCCAGATGCGGTTCGAGGGTGACGGGCTGGTGTACGTGCAGCCGAGCGAGCGGAACACGATCGCGGGGGACGTGTGACATGGCCTTCCGGGAGATCAACGGAAAGATGGTCGAGGCGACGGTCGCGCCGGGGCAGCGGCTGTTCAGTCAGCGCGGTGCGATGCTCGCGTACAAGGGCGAGGTGTCCTTCACGCCCAACATGGCGGGCGGTCAGGGCGGGATCATGTCGATGATCGGCCGCCGGGTGGCGAACGAGGACACCCCCCTGATGTCCGTCGAGGGCAGCGGCACCGTGCTGTTCGGGCACGGCGGGCACCACGTCCAGGTGATCCGTCTCGCCGGCGACACGCTCTACGTCGAGGCGGACCGCCTCCTGGCCTTCGAGGGCACGCTCCAGCAGGGCACGATGTTCCTGGGCTCGCAGGGCGGCGTCATGGGCATGGTGCGCGGGCAGGTCAGCGGTCAGGGGCTGTTCACGACGACGCTGCAGGGGCACGGGGCCGTCGCGGTCATGGCCCACGGCGGCGTCATCGAGATCCCGATCAGCCCGCAGCGCCCGGTCCACGTGGACCCGCAGGCCTACGTCGCCCACCACGGCGATGTCCGCAACAAGCTGTCGACGGCGCTGGGCTGGCGGGACATGGTGGGCCGCGGCTCGGGCGAGGCGTTCCAGCTGGAGCTCAGCGGCAGCGGTGCGGTGTACGTCCAGGCGTCGGAGGAGAAGCTGTGAGCACGTACGGAACGCCGGGCGCCGGCCCCGCCGTCTTCGACCCGGCGACGCTGCCGCCGGACGACAACGTCAATGCCTACACCTTCTGCGTGGAGCTCAAGGGGAGCCAGTGGTTCCTGCAGAAGGGGAAGATGATCGCCTACTACGGGTCGATCGACTTCAACGGCGTCGGACACGGCCGACTGGACCGTCTCGTCCGCACCTCCTTCCATTCGCCACTGCACGCGAGCGACTGGGTGGTGGCGGAGGGCTCGGGCAAGATGCTCCTCGCCGACCGGGCCTTCGACGTCAATTCGTACGACCTGGAGGACGGCAACCTGACCATTCGCTCGGGCAACCTCCTCGCTTTTCAGCCAACTCTGGCACTGAAGCAATCAATCGTGCCGGGTTTTCTGACCCTCATCGGAACCGGAAAGTTCGTGGCCGCGTCGAACGGACCGGTGGTGTTCATGGAACCCCCGATCCGGGTCGACCCCCAGGCACTGGTCGGATGGGCCGACTGCCCCTCCCCGTGCCACCACTACGACCACGGATACATGACCGGCGTCATGGGCGGTCTACGTGCGCTGACGGGCCTCGGAGGGGCCTCCGGCGAGGAGCACCAGTTCGAGTTCGTCGGCGCGGGGACGGTACTGCTGCAGTCGTCCGAGACACTGATGGCCGAGCAGGCCACGGGGGCCGTTCCGCATCAGGCCGGCGTGCCCGGCGGCGGGGCTCACGGCCCCCAGGCAGGGCAGTCCGGCGTACCGCGCCTTCCCGGACAGCTGGGCGACCTCCAGCGTCGCTTCGGGCTGTGAGCGGTAGTCTGCGGAGTGTGACATCGAACGTCTGCGCAGGGCTGTTCGCCAGGCGTGCGGGGTCACACGCCACCCCTCACTAGTTCGCCTTTCAACATTTTAGGTAGACTTCATTCATGGAGACCGAGACGGCCACCCGCTGGCTGACCGATGCGGAGCAGTGCGCTTGGCGCACCCACCTGGAGGTCAACAGGCTGTTGACGTACCAGCTCGAGAAGGACCTGCAGCCGTTCGGCCTGACAATGAACGACTACGAGATCCTGGTGAATCTCTCCGAGTCCGACGACCAGAGAATGCGGATGAGCGACCTCGCCTCCGCCACGCTCCAGTCCAAGAGCCGCCTCTCGCACCAGATCACGCGCATGGAGAACGCGAACCTGGTCCGGCGGGAGAACTGCGAGTCGGACCGCCGGGGGCTCTACGCGGTCCTCACCGACCACGGCATGTCGACGATGCAGAAAGTCGCGCCCCACCACGTCGCCTCCGTGCGCAGGCACTTCATCGACCTGCTGTCCCCCGAGGCCCTGGCCGAGCTGGACAAGGGCCTCAAGCCCATCGCGGAGCACCTGCGCGGCCAGCGCGGGCGCCCATAGCCCGCGCTTCCCGCCAGGGCCTGTTGCGAAAGTGGCGCCTGCCGCGCGGCCGCCCTTCGGGCGACGACGCCGCTTTCGCAACAGTCCTTCAGGCGAGCGGCAGGCGGAGTTCGAAGAGGGCTCCGCCTGCGGGCCCCCGCCCCGCCGTGAGGCTGCCGCCGTGCCGGACGGCGACGTCCCGGGCGATGGCGAGCCCCAGCCCGGCACCGCCGTCGTCGCGACTGCGTGCGGCGTCCAGCCGGACGAACCGTTCGAAGATCCGCTCCCGGTCGTCCTCGGGCACCCCGTCACCGTCGTCCGCCACCCCGGCCACGGCCCGGTCACCCTCGCGCCGCACGGTCACGGTGACCGCCGACCGGGCGTGCCGCTGGGCGTTGTCCAGCAGATTGGCCAGCACCCGCCCCAGCTGCCCCCGCGATCCGGCCACCTCCACCGGCTCCGCGTCCACGGTGACACCCGTCCGCCCGTCGGCCTCCTCGCGGGCGAGTGCGGCGAGGTCGATCTTCGCGTCATTGGACCGCTCCCCCGCGTCCAGCCGGGCGAGCAGCAGCAGGTCGGCGGCGAGCCGCTGGAGCCGCACGGTGTCCTCCACGGCCCCGTCGAGGTCCAGCAGCTCGGGATGGGCTGCGGCCACCTCCAACTGCGTCCGCAGCGAGGCGATCGGGCTCCGCAGCTCGTGGGACGCGTCGGCGACGAACCGCCGCTGCCGCTCCACGGAGGTTTCCAGGGCCGCGAGCGTCTCATTGGTGGTGCTGGCGAGCCGGGCGATCTCGTCGTGCGTGTCCGGCTCCGGAACGCGCCGGGCGAGGTCCTCGGAGTGGGTGATCGCGGCCATCTCGCGCCGGATGCCCTCCACGGGCCGCAGGGCCCTGCGGGTGACCAGCCAGGTGACGGCCGCGACGACGGCGAGCAGCAGCGGGAATCCGATCAGCATCACCGTCAGCGCGGTCCGCACGGCCCCGTGCTCGGCGGCCAGCGGGGAACCGGCGTAGACCTTGAGGTGGCCCCGGTCGTGGGTCTCCACCTCGACGGCGGCGAAGCGGTAGTCCTCCTCGTCGCCGTCGATCGTCGCGGACCCGTTGCTGAAGACGCTCTCCCCGGAGATCTCACCGGGTTCCAGCGCCTCGCCCGCGTCATCGGAGTCGTCGTCGTCATCGCCGGTGGGACTCGCCGCCGGCTGCGGCTTCACCTGCCCGGTGTCGGTCCCGCTGATCCGCTCCAGATCCTCACTGGCCGCGACCAGCCGCTCGTGCTCGTCGACGACCTGCACCGGCCCGTCGTCGCCGTCCAGCCCCGAGAGCTTGTCGTACGGCGTGCCGGCGGCGAGTTCGGCGGCGACCGCCCGCGCGGAGCGCTCCGCCTGCGTACCGGCCTCGCCGATCAGGTTGGACCGCAGCGACAGCAGCACGGCGGCGCCCGCGGCGACGAGTGCCACCGCGACCACGAGCGTGGCTCCCAGCGTGGCCCGCGCCCGGACGGACCCGAACAGCCGCCTCACGGCGACGTCTCCAGCCGGTAGCCGGCCCCGCGCACGGTCCGGATCAGCCCCGCCCGCAGCTTGCGCCGCAGGGTGCTGACGTACACCTCGACGATGTTGGGATCACCCTCGTACGCGAAGTCCCAGACGTGCTCCAGGATCTCGGGCTTGGACACCACCTCGCCGGCCCGCAGCACGAGCTGCTCCAGCACGGAGAACTCCTTGGCGGTGAGGGTGATCTCGTCCTCGCCCAGGAAGACCCGCCGGGCCGCGGTGTCCACCTTCAGGTCGCCGTGCACATGCACGGGCGACGCCCCGGCCCCCTGCCCGCGCCGCCGCAGCAGCGCCTTGACCCGGGCCACGAGCACGACGTACGAGAACGGCTTGGTCAGGTAGTCGTCCGCACCGGTGTCGAGCCCCTCGGCCTCGTCGTACTCGCCGTCCTTGGCGGTCAGCATCAGGATCGGCACCTCGTGGCCCGCGGCCCGCAGGGCGGCGCAGACCCGGTAGCCGTTGAGGCCGGGCAGCATGATGTCGAGGATGACCAGGTCGTACGTGCCCTCCGAGGCCTGGTACAGCCCCTCGCGGCCGTCATGGACGACGTCCACGGCGTACCCCTCGGCCGTCAGGCCCCTGGCGAGCGACAGGGCCAGCCGCTTCTCGTCCTCCACGATCAACAGGCGCATGGGTAAAGAGTGGCAAAGCCAACCTGAAGATCCCTTCAGGGGCCTTCAGGGTCCTCTCAGCCTCCGTCCGCCAGAGTCGAAGACGTCGAAAACGAAACGACTCGGGAGGAATCCGCATGAAGCGCAACATCGTGATCGCCGCCGTGACCGCCGCCGCTCTGATCGGAGGCGGGACGGCCACCGCTCTGGCGACCACGGGAGGCGACGGGGGCTCGGCGCGGCAGGCGGCCACCACTCAGCTGTCGAACGACGACGTCCGGGACGACCGGGGCGACGACGGCGACCGGGACGACGACGCCGAGAAGACGGTGCCGGCGGACGTGACGGCGTCCGAGGCGATCGCCTCCGCGCTGAAGCACACGTCGGGCACGGTCGTCTCCGCCGAGCTGGACGACGAGGACGAAAGCGGCAAGGCCGTCTGGACGGTCGACGTCCTGTCCGGCGACGACACCTGGCACAGCGTGGACGTCGACCCGGCCAGCGGCAAGGTCCTCGGCTCGCACACCGACGACGAGGACGGCACGGCGCAGGTGCGGGCGGCGCTGAAGGGCTCGTCGGTGACGGCCGAGGAGGCCGCGAAGGCTGCCGCCGGCAAGGGCGTGGTGACGTCCGTGGACCTCGACGACGACGGCAAGAACAAGTCCTGGGAGGCCGAGACCCGCAAGTCCGGCGGCGCCGAGCAGGACTGGAAGATCGACCCCACCTCGGGCAAGGTCACGGCGGACCGCGCCGACGCGCAGGACGACGACGCGGACGACCAGGACTGATCACCAGCTGCCCCTCTTCACGGCCCCGGCGTCCCCACACGGACGCCGGGGCCGGGTGGGTCCGCAACCCGGAGTCCCGAGGTGCCGCTGCGTCGGTGCTGAGGCCGGGTGGGTCCGCAGCCCGGCGTAGCGGGGTACCGCTGCGCCCACCCGTGCCGCCCCTGGCGGCACGCATGCCTGCAGCGGGGGCGGCTGCGCATGCCCGCGGATGGGCGGACCCGCACCCGCGTACGGCGAGAAGGGGCCGTGCCGGGGGGTGTCCGCCCGCAGCGGTTGGCGCGTCAACGGACAGTCAGCCGGTATGAAGGTCCATCGCGCCGTTCCGAGGACGGACACCCCCCGGCGCGGCCCCGACCCGCACCCCACGCGAAGGCGAAGCGAGCGCGCACCCCCACCCACCGCCAGGCGAAAAGACCGAAGCCCTCTCAGCCCTCCGTCAACCCGGCCACCAGCTCGTCAGCCGCCCGGTACGGATCCAGCTCGCCCGCCACGATCCGCTCCGCCAGCGCCCCGAGGCGCCGGTCCCCGTGCAGGTCCCCGATCCGCTCCCGCAACGCCGTCACCGCGATCGTCTCGACCTCACGCGAGGCCCGGGCCGCCCGGCGCTCCGTGAGGACGCCCCGCTCCTCCATCCAGGCCCGGTGCTTCTCCAGCGCCTCGACGACCTCGTCGACGCCCTCACCCCGCGCGGCGACCGTCTTCACGATCGGCGGACGCCAGTCGCCCGGCCCCCGGGACTCCCCCAGCCCCAGCATGTGGTTCAGCTCGCGGGCCGTGGCGTCCGCCCCGTCCCGGTCCGCCTTGTTCACGACGTACACATCACCGATCTCCAGGATCCCGGCCTTGGCCGCCTGGATCCCGTCGCCCATCCCCGGCGCGAGCAGCACGACGGACGTGTCCGCCTGCGAGGCGATCTCCACCTCCGACTGCCCCACACCCACCGTCTCGACGAGGATCACGTCACAGCCGGCGGCGTCCAGCACCCGGATGGCCTGCGGGGCCGCCCAGGCCAGCCCCCCCAGATGCCCGCGCGTCGCCATCGAGCGGATGTACACGCCCGGGTCGGACGCGTGCTCCGACATCCGCACCCGGTCCCCGAGCAGCGCACCGCCCGAGAACGGGGACGACGGGTCGACGGCGAGCACGCCGACCCGTTTGCCCTGCTTGCGGTACGCGGTGACCAGCGCCGAGGTCGACGTCGACTTGCCGACCCCGGGCGACCCGGTCAGCCCCACGACGTACGCCCCGCCCGTCAGGGGCGCGAGCGCCGCCATGACCTCCCGCAGCTGCGGGGACGCCCCCTCCACCAGGGAGATCAGCCGGGCCACGGCCCGCGGCCGGCCTTCCCTGGCCTGGGCCACCAGGGTGGAGACGTCCTGCATCACAGCTCCGTTCAGAAAAAGGGACCTAGCCGAGAAACCTGCCGAACGTGCTCTCAGGCCTTCGGTACCCGCACGATCAGCGCGTCACCCTGCCCGCCGCCACCGCACAGCGCGGCCGCGCCCACACCACCGCCGCGCCGCTTCAGCTCCAGCGCCAGATGCAGCACCAGACGCGCGCCGGACATCCCGATCGGGTGACCCAGGGCAATTGCACCACCGTTGACATTCACCTTTTCGGTGGACACTCCGAGGTCCTTCATGGACTGCACGGCCACAGCCGCGAACGCCTCGTTGATCTCGATGAGGTCGAGGTCCGCGACCTCCAGGCCCTCCTTCTTCAGGGCGTGCAGGATCGCGTTGGACGGCTGCGACTGCAGCGAGTTGTCCGGCCCGGCCACGTTCCCGTGCGCCCCGATCTCGGCGATCCACTCCAGGCCGAGCTCCTGGGCCTTGGCCTTGCTCATCACGACGACGGCGGCGGCACCGTCGGAGATCTGCGAGGCGGAACCGGCCGTGATCGTGCCGTCCTTGGCGAACGCCGGACGCAGCTTCCCGAGCGACTCGGCGGTCGTGTCACCGCGGATGCCCTCGTCCTTGCTGAACAGCACCGGGTCGCCCTTGCGCTGCGGGATCTCGACGGGGGTGATCTCGGCGTCGAACAGGCCGTTCTTCTGCGCCGCGGCGGCCCGCTGGTGCGACAGCGCGGCGATCTCGTCCTGCTCGGGCCGCGCGATGCCCAGGCGGGTGTTGTGCTTCTCCGTCGACTCGCCCATGGCGACACCGTCGAAGGAGTCGGTCAGACCGTCGTGGGCCATGGCGTCGAGCATCTCGACCGCGCCGTACTTGTAGCCCTCGCGGGACTTCGGCAGCAGGTGCGGGGCGTTGGTCATGGACTCCTGGCCACCGGCGACGACCACGTCGAATTCACCCGCGCGGATGAGCTGGTCGGCGAGCGCGATGGCGTCGAGGCCCGACAGACACACCTTGTTGATGGTCAGCGCCGGCACGTTCATCGGGATGCCGGCCTTGACGGCGGCCTGGCGGGCCGGGATCTGCCCCGCACCGGCCTGGAGCACCTGCCCCATGATCACGTACTGCACCTGGTCGCCACCGATCCCCGCACGGTCGAGGGCGGCCTTGATCGCGAAGCCGCCGAGGTCGGCTCCGGAGAAGGACTTCAGCGATCCGAGCAACCGACCCATGGGCGTACGCGCGCCCGCGACGATCACCGTGCTGTTCGCTTCGGAAGTTCCAGAAGACATGAGCTGCGATCCCCTTACCGGCTGCACAGCCGAGGAGTGAACGAGGGTTTACTTCGAATGTACTGAGTGGCACTCCGTGCCGTCATCGGGCTGTCGGTGTGATCGCGCGCACGTTGCGTAACCACCTCGGGGGCGCTGCACTGAATCCATGCTGACGCGAATCGACCACATCGGAATCGCCTGTTTCGACCTCGACAAGACCGTCGAGTTCTACCGTGCCACCTACGGCTTCGAGGTGTTCCACTCCGAGGTCAACGAGGAGCAGGGCGTGCGGGAGGCCATGCTCAAGATCAACGAGACGTCCGACGGCGGCGCCTCCTACCTGCAGCTCCTGGAGCCGACCCGCGAGGACTCCACCGTCGCGAAGTGGCTCGCCAAGAACGGGGAGGGCGTCCACCACATCGCTTTCGGTACGGCAGATGTCGACGGGGACGCCGAGGAGATCAAGGGCAAGGGCGTACGCGTGCTGTACGAAGAGCCGCGAGTCGGTTCCATGGGGTCACGGATCACCTTCCTGCACCCCAAGGACTGTCATGGCGTACTGACAGAACTGGTCACTTCGGCGCCCGTTGAGTCACCTGAGCACTGACCCTCGTACATAAGGGCCGGTAGGGTTGGGGGCGGTCGCCGCTCAGTCCAGGGTGACCGCGGTCCCGCCGTGCGACGGCAGGACCACCGGGGTCCGGGTTTCGGGGGACGAGCGTCGGGGCAGCAGCCTCTGCTCCGCCGATGATCTGACACCATTCCCCGGGGGCCCCGTTCGGCGGATGGACGGAGCTCGTTCGGTAAGAGTTGCGACCAGGGGACGGATGGGACCGCGCAGTGCGGGGCTACGAGAGCCAGGAGCGAGAGCCGGCGGCTGACGTCGACCACCTCTCTCGGTTCGAAGCCGAGATGAAGCGGCTGAAGACCGAACGGGAAAAGGCGATCCAGCACGCCGAGGACCTCGGCTACCAGGTCGAGGTGCTGCGCGCCAAGCTGCACGAGGCGCGGCGCACCATCATGTCCCGGCCCTCCTTCGACGGGGGCGACATCGGCTGGCAGGCCGAGCAGTTGCTGCGCAACGCGCAGGTGCAGGCCGACCAGATCCGGGCGGACGCCGACCGTGAGCTGAGCGAGGCCCGGGCCCAGACCCAGCGGATCCTCCAGGAACACGCAGAGCAGGCGGCCCGGCTCCAGGCGGAGCTGCACCAGGAGGCGGTGACCCGCCGCCAGCAGCTGGACCAGGAGCTGGCCGAGCGCCGTCAGACGGTCGAGTCGCACGTCAACGAGAACGTGGCGTGGGCCGAACAGCTGCGGGCCCGCACCGAGCAGCAGGCCCGCCGGCTGCTGGACGAGTCCCGCGCCGAGGCCGAGCAGGCCCTGGCCACCGCCCGCGCGGAGGCCGAGCGGCTGGCCACCGAGGCCCGGCAGCGGCTGACGAGCGCGGCCGAGGAGGCCCGGGCCGAGGCCGAGCAGATCCTGCGCCGCGCCCGTACGGACGCCGAGCGCCTGCTCAACGCCGCCTCCACGCAGGCCCAGGAGGCCACCGACCACGCCGAGCAGCTGCGCACCTCCAGCGCCACGGAGTCGGAGTCCGCCCGCCGCGAGGCCCAGGAGCTGAGCAAGGCCGCCGAGCAGCGGATGGCGGAGGCCGAGGAGGCGCTGCGCAAGGCGCAGGCCGAGTCGGAGAAGCTGGTCACGGAGGCCAAGGAGGCCGCCGCCAAGGCCCTGGCGAGCGCCGAGTCGGCCAACGAGACGCGGACGCGCACCGCCAAGGAGCAGGTCGCCCGGCTGGTCGAGGAGGCCACGAAGGAGGCCGAGAACACCAAGTCCGAGGCCGAGCAGATCGTCGCCGACGCCAAGGCCGAGGCCGAGAAGATCGTCGCGGAGGCCTCCGAGAAGGCCCGCACGCTCACCGCCGAGGAGACCGCGACCCAGCTGTCCAAGGCGGCGCGCACGGCCGAGGAGGTCCTCGACAAGGCGTCGGAGGACGCCAAGAAGACCACCAGGGCCGCGGCGGAGGAGGCCGAGCGGATCCGCTCGGAGGCCGAGGCCGAGGCGGACCGGCTGCGGGCCGAGGCACACGACATCGCCGAACAGCTCAAGGGCGCGGCGAAGGACGACACCAAGGAGTACCGCGCCAAGACGGTCGAGCTGCAGGAGGAGGCCCGCCGGCTGCGCGGCGAGGCCGAGCAGCTGCGGGCGGACGCGGTCGACGAGGGCGAGAAGATCCGCGCCGAGGCCCGCAAGGAGGCCGTGGCGCAGATCGAGGAGGCGGCGAAGTCCGCCGAGGAGCTGCTCGCCAAGGCCAAGGCGGACGCGGACGAGCTGCGTACGACGGCCCAGGCGGACAGCGAGAAGGTCCGCACCGAGGCCATCGAGCGGGCGACGACCCTGCGCAGGCAGGCCGAGGAGACCCTCCAGCGCACCCGGCAGGAGGCCGAGCGGCACCGCGAGGAGGTCGTCGAGCAGGCCGAGGCGCTCAAGGAGGAGGCCGAGCGCGCGGCCCGGGAGCTGCACGAGGAGACCGAGCGGGCCATAGACGCCCGTCGCGCCGAGGCCGCCGAGGAGCTGACGCGGCTCCAGAGGGAGGCGGAAGAGCGGCTGACGGCCGCCGAGCAGGCGCTGTCGGACGCCCGTGAGGAGGCCGCGCGGATCCGCCGCGAGGCCGCCGAGGAGAACGAGCGGCTGCGCGCCGAGGCCGCCGAGCGGATCCGTACGCTCCAGCAGCAGGCCGAGGCGGAGGCCGAGCGGCTGCGTGACGAGGCCGCCGCGGACGCGTCCGCGGCGCGTGCCGAGGGCGAGGCCGTCGCCGTACGGCTGCGCTCGGAGGCGGCGGGTGAGGCCGAGCGGCTGAAGTCGGAGGCGCAGGAGAGCGCCGACCGGGTGCGCGCGGAGGCGCAGGCCGCCGCCGAGCGGCTCGGCGCGGAGGCGTCCGAGACACTGGCCGCCGCCCAGGAGGAGGCCAACCGGCGCCGCCGCGAGGCCGAGGAACTCCTCGGCAGCGCCCGCCAGGAGGCCGACCAGGAGCGCGAGCGGGCCCGCGAGCAGAGCGAGGAGCTGCTGGCCTCGGCGCGCAAGCGCGTGGAGGACGCGCAGACCGAGGCCGTCCGGCTGGTCGAGGAGGCCGACCGGCGGGCCACGGAGATGGTGTCGGCGGCCGAGCAGCACGCCCAGCAGGTCCGCGACTCCGTCGCCGGGCTGCACGAGCAGGCCCAGGAGGAGATCACCGGGCTGCGCTCCGCGGCGGAGCACGCGGCGGACCGTACGCGCCGGGAGGCCCAGGAGGAGGCGGACCGGGTCCGCTCCGACGCCTACGCCGAGCGGGAGCGGGCGAGCGAGGACGCGGGCCGGCTGCGGCGCGAGGCGCACGAGGAGGCCGAGGCCGCCAAGGCGCTCGCCGAGCGGACGATGTCCGAGGCGGTCGCGGAGGCGGAGCGGATCCGCGCGGACGTCGCCGAGCACGCCCAGCGGGTGCGCACGGAGGCGTCGGACGCGATCGCCGAGGCGGAGCAGAGTGCCTCGCGCACCCGGGCGGACGCGCGCGAGGACGCCAACCGCATCCGGTCGGACGCGGCGACGCAGGCGGACACGCTCATCGCCGAGGCACGCAGCGAGGCGGAGCGGCTCACCACCGAGACGGTCCAGGAGACCGACCGGCTGCGGAGGGAGACGGTCGCCGAGGCCGAGCGGGTCCGCACGGAGGCCTTGTCCGAGGCCGAGCGGGTGCGGTCCGAGTCGGCCGCCACGGCCGACCAGCTGGTCGCGGAGGCCACCGGCGAGGCCGAGCGGCTGCGGGCCGAGGCCGCCGAGACGGTCGGCTCGGCGCAGCAGCACGCCGAGCGGATCCGCCGTGAGGCCGAGCGCGTCAAGACGGACGCGGAGGCGGAGGCGGAGCGGCTCGTCACCGCCGCGCGCGAGGAGGCCGACCGCACCCTGGACGAGGCCCGCAAGGACGCCAACAAGCGGCGCTCCGAGGCGGCCGAGCAGGTCGACAAGCTCATCACGGAGACCACGGCCGAGGCGGACAAGCTGCTGAGCGAGGCCCAGCAGCAGGCGCACAAGACCACGGCGGAGGCCGAGTCGCAGGCCGACAAGATGGTGGGCGCGGCCCGTACCGAGGCCGACCGGCTGGTGTCCGAGGCGACGGTCGAGGGCAACTCCATGGTGGAGAAGGCCCGTACGGACGCGGACGAGCTGCTGGTCGGCGCGCGCCGGGACGCCACGCAGATAAGGGAGCGTGCCGAGGAGCTGCGCGACCGCATCACCTCCGAGATCGAGGAGCTGCACGAGCGGGCCCGCCGTGAGTCGGCCGAGACGATGAAGTCGGCGGGCGACCGCTGCGACGCGCTCGTCAAGGCGGCCGAGGAGCAGCTCGCGAAGGCTCAGGCCAAGGCGAAGGAGATCGTCTCGGAGGCCAACTCCGAGGCGGGCAAGGTCCGTATCGCCGCGGTGAAGAAGGCGGAGGGGCTGCTCAAGGAGGCCGAGCAGAAGAAGACCACGCTGGTCCGGGAGGCCGAGGAGCTCAAGGCCGAGGCGATCCGCGAGGCCAAGCGCACGGTCGAGGAGGGCAAGCGCGAGCTGGAGGTCCTGGTCCGCCGTCGCGAGGACATCAACGCCGAGATCTCCCGTGTCCAGGACGTCCTGGAGGCGTTGGAATCCTTCGAGGCACCCGCCGGGTCCAAGGACAACGGAGTCAAGGCGGGCGCGACGGTCGGCGCACCCCGATCGGGTGGCAAGTCCTCGGACGGCTAGCGGTCCGGCCGGGCTGACGAGTCCGATTCCGGGGCTCTCCGGGGGCTTTGACCAAGTTTTGGCAAGTGATCCGCCGCTTAGCCACTCAAAAGGGGTCTCATTTTCCAGATCAAACGCGCATCCGCTCGATGACACACCGTTCCGGCCCCTAGGATTCCACCTATCACCTCACCGGTCTCATTCGACAGGAACCCCATGAGCGACACTTCCCCCTACGGCTTCGAGCTTGTGCGGCGTGGGTACGACCGCGCTCAGGTGGACGAACGTATCTCCAAGCTCGTCTCCGACCGTGACAGCGCTCTCGCCCGCATCACCGCTCTGGAAAAGCGCATCGAAGAGCTCCACCTCGAGACGCAGAACGCCCAGGCCCAGGTCACCGACGCCGAGCCGTCGTACGCGGGTCTCGGCGCGCGCGTGGAGAAGATCCTCCGCCTCGCCGAGGAAGAGGCGAAGGACCTGCGCGAGGAGGCCCGGCGCGCGGCCGAGCAGCACCGCGAGCTCGCCGAGTCGGCCGCCCAGCAGGTGCGCAACGACGCCGAGTCGTACGCGGCGGAGCGCAAGGCGAAGGCCGAGGACGAGGGTCTGCGGATCGTCGAGAAGGCCAAGAGCGACGCTTCCCAGCTGCGTGCCGACGCGCAGAAGGACGCGCAGTCCAAGCGTGAGGAGGCGGACGCCCTCTTCGAGGAGACCCGCGCCAAGGCCGCGCAGGCCGCCGCCGATTTCGAGACAAACCTCGCCAAGCGCCGGGAGCAGTCCGAGCGCGACCTGGCTTCCCGTCAGGCCAAGGCCGAGAAGCGCCTCGCCGAGATCGAGCACCGTGCCGAGCAGCTGCGCCTAGAGGCCGAGAAGCTGCGCACGGACGCCGAGCGCCGCGCCCGCCAGACGGTGGAGACGGCCCAGCGCCAGGCCGAGGACATCGTGGCCGACGCCAACGCCAAGGCCGACCGCATCCGTTCGGAATCCGAGCGGGAGCTCGCGGCCCTCACCAACCGCCGCGACAGCATCAACGCCCAGCTGACGAACGTCCGCGAGATGCTCGCGACGCTCACGGGCGCCGCGGTGGCCGCCGCCGGTACGCCGGCCGAGGACGAGCCGATCTCCCGTGGGGTCCCGGCGCAGCAGTCCCGGTAACACGCGGGCATACGGAGGCTGAATCTCCGCAAAGCCCTCTGCCGCCCGGGTGGCAGAGGGCTTTGTCCCGTTCTAGCGTGGCGGGCATGATTGAGCTGGCGGGGCTGACCAAGCGGTACGGCGAGAAGGTGGCGGTCAACAACCTGTCGTTCACCGTGAGACCGGGCATCGTCACCGGCTTCCTGGGTCCGAACGGCGCGGGCAAGTCGACGACCATGCGGATGATCCTGGGTCTCGACCACCCGACCGCGGGCGACGTCCGCATCGACGGCAAGCACTACGAGCAGCTCAAGGACCCGCTGACGTGCATCGGAGCCCTGCTGGAGGCCAAGGCCTGGCACGGCGGGCGCACCGCCTACAACCATCTGCTGTGCCTCGCACAGAGCAACGGCATCCCGAGCAGCCGGGTGCGGGACGTACTGGAGACGGTCGGTCTCACCGCGGTCGCGAAGAAGAAGACCAAGGGCTTCTCGATGGGCATGGGGCAGCGGCTCGGCATCGCGGCCGCGCTGCTCGGCGACCCGCGGATCCTGATGTTCGACGAGCCGGTCAACGGCCTCGATCCCGAGGGCATCCACTGGATCCGCACCCTGATGAAGTCGCTGGCGGCGCAGGGCAGGACCGTCTTCGTCTCCTCCCATCTGATGAGCGAGATGGCCCTGACGGCCGAGCACCTCGTCGTCATCGGGCAGGGCCGGCTCCTCGCGGACACTTCCATGGCCGACTTCATCGCGCGCAACTCGCGGTCGTACGTCCGGGTCCGCAGTCCGCAGCGGGAGCGGCTGCTCGACGTGCTGCACCAGGCGGGGATCGTGGCCGTGGAGAGCGGCGGCGGGGTGCTGGAGGTGGACGGCGGCAAGGCGGAGCAGATCGGTGAGCTGGCGGCGCAGCACCGGATCACGCTGCACGAGCTGAGTCCGCAACAGGCCTCGCTGGAGGAGGCGTTCATGCAGCTGACTGCGGAGTCGGTGGAGTACCACGCACACAGCGGGACGAGCGCGACGAGCCCCGAGCCACCGCGGCAGCAGTGGGGCGACGGCTGGAAGAGGGGCTGAGGCATGGCGGTGACGCAGGTCGTCCGGTCGGAGTGGACCAAGATCCGGTCGGTGGCATCCACGGTGTGGACACTCTCGCTGGTGGTGGTCGTGACGGTCGCCCTCGGCATGCTGATCTCGGCGCTGTCCAAGAACGAGTTCGACTCGATGAACGCGCAGGACCGGGCGGAGTTCGACCCGACGTTCATCAGTTTCGCGGGGATGAGTCTCGGTCAGCTCGCGATGATCGTGTTCGGGGTGCTCGTCGTGTCGAACGAGTACAGCACCGGCATGATCCGCACCTCGCTGGCCGCGGTGCCGCAGCGCGGCTCCTTCCTGTTCAGCAAGATCGCCGTCGCCAGTGGGCTCGCCCTGCTGGTCGGTCTCGTCACCAGCTTCGCCGCCTTCTTCCTGGGGCAGGCGATGCTGGGCTCGCACCGGGCGGAGATCGGCGACCCGGGGGTGCTGCGGGCGGTGCTCGGCGGGGGCCTCTACATGGCGCTGATCGCGATGTTCTCCATGGGCATCGCCGCGATGCTGCGCTCGCCGATGCTGTCGCTGGGCATCCTGATGCCGTTCTTCTTCCTGATCTCCAACATCCTGGGCAACGTCGACGCGACCAAGAAGGTCGGCCGGTTCCTTCCCGACCAGGCCGGCAGCAAGATCATGCAGGTGGTCACGCCGATCGACGACGACACCCCGTACGGACCGTGGGGCGGCCTCGGGATCATGGGGCTGTGGGTGCTCGCGGCGCTCGTCGGCGGCTATGTGCTGCTGAAGAAACGCGATGCCTAGGTCGTGTCCGCAGAAGTCCCCTCGTCCGCCCGGAGGGCGGGCCGCGCGGCGTCTGGTGCGTGCTCTCGGGGTGCCGGGCGAAGACCCTCGTAAAGAGCGGGGGCGGGCATGGCGTGACCTTTTACCTGCTCTTGGCCGGAACCGTCAGCGCCTCGATATCCTCCTAACCCTTACGGGGGCGTGTGCCCCGCTGTCCTGAACCTTGCGATGGGTGCGGAGCATGATCGAAGCAGTCGGCCTGACGAAGCGCTACGGCGACAAGACCGCTGTGTACAACCTTTCCTTCCAGGTGCGGCCCGGGGCCGTCACCGGCTTCCTCGGGCCCAACGGCTCGGGCAAGTCGACGACGATGCGCATGATCCTCGGCCTGGACAACCCGACGGCCGGGCAGGTGACGATCGGCGGCTATCCGTACCGCAGGCTGCCCAACGCCGCCCGTCAGGTCGGCGCCCTGCTGGACGCCAAGGCGGTGCACGGCGGCCGCTCCGCCCGCAACCACCTGCTGTCCCTGGCCCAGCTCTCGGGCATCCCGGCCCGGCGGGTGGACGAGGTGCTCGGCGTGGTCGGTCTGCAGGACGTGGCCAAGAAGCGGTCCAAGGGCTTCTCGCTCGGCATGGGGCAGCGGCTCGGCATCGCGGCGGCACTGCTCGGCGACCCGCAGGTGCTGCTGTTCGACGAGCCGGTCAACGGCCTCGACCCCGAGGGCATCCTCTGGGTGCGCAACCTGATGAAGGCGCTGGCGGCGGAGGGCCGTACGGTCTTCGTCTCCTCCCATCTGATGAGCGAGATGGCGCTGACGGCCGACCACCTCATCGTCATCGGGCGCGGTCAGTTGCTCGCCGACATGAGCGTCACCGACTTCATCTCGGCGAACTCCGCGGACTTCGCACGGGTGCGCACGCCCGACACCGAGCCGCAGCAGCGCGAGAAGCTGTCGGCCGCGCTGACCGAGTCGGGCGGGCACGTGCTGCCCGAGCAGGACGGCGCGCTGCGCGTGACGGGGCTGGCCCTGCCGCGCATCAGCGACATCGCGCACGACCACGGCGTACGGCTGTGGGAGCTGTCGCCGCACCAGGCCTCCCTGGAGGAGGCGTACATGCGCATGACGCAGGGCGCCGTCGACTACCGCTCGACCATCGACCAGAAGGAAGGGCTCCAGCAGCCGCTGCCGCCCGGCGCGCAGCCGCCGATGCCGGTGCCCGGGCAGGGCCAGCCGGGCTGGTACGCCCCGCCGCCGCCCCAGCAGGGCGGGCAGCCGTTCGCGCCCCAGGGCGCACCGGGTCAGGCACCGGCGGGCCCGTACGGCTCCGCCCAGGGCGCTTCCGGCCCGGGCACGGCCAACCCGTACGCCCAGCCCGCGCCCCAGACGCCGCCGGCGCCCCAGGACGCTCCGCAGGGCGCAGCCCGGCCCGGGCCGGGTCAGGCCCCCGCCGCCCCGCCCGTGCCGCAGAGCGCTCCGCAGCCCGCGGCCCAGCCGGCCGCCGCGCCCGCGCAGCCCGCCACCGCGCCGTCCGCGCCCGCCGCCGCCCCGACTCCCGACCTGACCAAGCCCGAGGACGCCCGATGAGCAGCCCCCAGTCCCAGATGCCGCAGGCCGCGCCCGCCTGGCAGGCGGCGCCCGGCACTTCGTTCCCGCCCGGCTACACCTCGCCGATCCCGGTCGTGCGCACGCACCTCGGGCATGCCGTCGCATCCGAGTGGACGAAGATCAGGTCGGTGCGTTCCACCCTGTGGACGCTCGGAGTGTTCGTCCTGCTCGTCATCGGCATCGGCACGCTGACCGGCGTGGTGGTGGCCGAATCCGACCCGGCCCTGGACGGCGAGAGCCCCCTCGGTCTGGGCTTCTTCGGGCTGTTGCTGGGCAGCATGTGCATCATCACGCTGGGCGTGCTGACCACGGCCTCGGAGTACGGCACCGGCATGATCCGCACCACGATGGTCGCGTGCCCGAGCCGGGGCCGGGTGCTGGCGGCGAAGGCCGTGGTGTTCTTCCTGACCGCGTTCGTCGTGACGCTGGTGTCCGCGTCGCTCGTGGCCTTGATGCACGTGGCGATGCTGGAGGGCGACGGCGCCAAGTCCCCCTCCGGCGGCGAGTGGCTCAAGGGCACGGTCGGCATCTCGCTCTACATCGCGCTGCTGGGCCTGCTCTCGCTCCTGGTCGGCTCGATCATCCGGCACTCGGCGGGCGCCATCACCATCATGATCGGTGCCGTCCTGGCCCCGCTGGTGATCGCCCTGTTCATGTTCTCGGAGTCCCTCCAGGACGTGCGCGACGCCCTGTTCGAGTACTCGATCCCGAACCAGCTCAGCGTCTTCTACGCCAACTCCCTCAGCGAGTCCGGCCCGTCCGGCTGGGACCCGCTGTGGATCATCCTCGGCGTCACGGCCGTCGCGTTCGCCGGCGCCTTCGTACTGCAGGAGAAGCGGGACGTCTGAGCCCGTTCAGAACTTCGGCGCGTTACGGGACCGCTGCACCCCCGGGGTGCGGCGGTCCCGCGCGTTCCAGCAGGCCTTGTGCCAGTGCCGCCGGTCGTCCACGCCCGTATGCTCCGACCAGGCCACCACGTGCGGCACCCCGTCGGGGATCAGCTGGTCGCAGCCCGGGCAGCGGTAGGACTTGCCCTGCGCGCTCGCGCCGGCGACGTGCCGCACGCTCCAGTTCTCGCCCTGCCAGTTCTCCGAGGCCTGCCAGCCGCCGTAGCGGCCGGGCCGGTCGTCCTCGGCGCTCCGGCCGGACGAAGCGGCGCCCTTGGGTCGGTTGCGACGCGGGGACACGGGACACCTCTCGGGGCTATACAGGAAGCACGGGCCGCGTCCAGCCTACGCGGCGCGCACAGGGGTACGCGTACGGCGCGGATCGCCCTCGGTGCCTCGTGGTCCGGCGGTCCCGGCCCCTCGTTGCTCTGCTCCTGACCGCCGGCGGAACGACCCATTCTGCAGACAATCCGCAAAATACTCCGCCCGGCCGTGTCCTCGGCACGTGTCAGACGGTTATGCGCTGTGGGGGAGCTCCGTGTCGGAGCCAAGGAAGCAGGAAAGCAATGCGCGTTGGAAGTTTCGTGTTGGCGGCCCAGTTCCCCGGCCAGGGCCAGGGGGAGGCGCTGCACCGCGCGGTCCGCTCGGCCGAGGTGGCCGAGGAGGCCGGGCTCGACACGGTCTGGCTGGCCGAGCACCACTTCGTGCCGTACGGCACGTGTCCGTCGGCCATCACCCTGGCCGCCCTGCTGCTGGGCCGCACCCGGCGCATCCGGGTCGGTACGGCGGTCAGTGTGCTGCCCACGGTCCACCCGGTGGCCCTCGGCGAACAGGCGGCGCTGCTGCACCACACGAGCGACGGCCGTTTCACTCTCGGTGTCGGGCGCGGCGGCCCCTGGGTCGACCTCGAGGTGTTCGGCGCGGGTCTGGAGGCGTACGAACAGGGGTTCCCGGAGTCCCTGGAGCTTCTGGTGCGCTGGCTGCGCGAGTCGTCCGTGGCGGCCGACGGGGAGCGCTTCCGCTTCCGCGAAGTCCCGGTGGTGCCGCGGCCGTCGGAGGCCCTGGCGGAGGGCCCGGGACCCGAGGTCGTCGTCGCCTGCACCTCACCGGCGAGCGTGCGGCTGGCCGCCGAGCGGGGTCTGTCGATGCTGCTCGGGATGCACGTGGGGGACGAGGAGAAGGCCGAGATGGTCGCCTTGTGGCGGCAGCACGCGCGAGCCTGCGGGCGGTCGCCGGAGGAGATCCTGGGCGCGTCCCATGTGTCGGCCGGCGTCTGCCAGATCGCGGACCGGCGGGTCGACGCGGCGGAGACGTTGATGAAGGCGATGCCCGGCTGGCTGAAGCAGGGCCTGGAGGCGCATGTCACGGTCGACGGGCGCTCGCGCCGGATGCGCGACCCGCTGGCCTACACCGAACTGCTCTGCGGGCTGCACCCGGTGGGCACCCCGCGGCTGTGCGCGGACCGGCTGGCGGCGACCAGTGAGCGGACCGGCATCTCCCGCTTCGCGCTGCTCGTCGAGGGTTCGGGCGATCTGGCGGCGACCGAGGAGAACGTGCGGCGGCTGGGGGCCGAGGTGCTCCCCCAACTCGTCTGAGTGCGCCATGCATTCCTGTGGGCTTGCCGCTCCGGTACAGAACTGCACCTCCCGCGTACGGAGCGGCAAGCAAGTGGCGCCGCGTCAGCAGTCCCGGAACTCGGGTGACTGGTTCAGTACCTGACTGCGGATCGAGGTGAAGCGGTCCAGCTTCTCGTCGACCGAGGAGTCGAGCGGGAACACGGCCACCCGGTGGCAGTTCTGGAAGGCCAGCCGCACACCGAAGTGCCGTTGCAGCGCGCCGCGTATCGCGTCACTCGCAAGTGCACGCAGCAGCTGACCGCGTGCCTGCTCGTCCGGCGGGGGCGTCTGGTTGTCGGCGAACGCACCGCCGTCCACCTTCAGCTGGGCCACCAGTGAGCTGATCATCTCCCATGCGTAGGGCAGGGAGGCCCGGACGCAGTCGACGAATTCCGCTTCGTCGACCTCGCCTCGCTCGGCCTGTTCGAGTAGGGCCGGTGAGACGTCGAGCGACATGAGTTCTCCTCTCGCACCCCCGCCCGGCGGGCAGGGGTTGCCGGACAGATGAGGGAGTTCGCGACACCGGACACGCTGCGTACACGCACCGCGACCTCCCGTTCATACGGTAAGCAACGTACGGTGACGGCACCAGGAAAATGCGCAGATGAGACACTCCCGCTGAGCACACCGTGCACACAATCGGCCAATACCGAACGCGTGTTTTCCAGGGCGAATCGCGTCGACAGGCGCCCGTCGAGTAGCGTTGCCGACCATGCGTCTCGTCATTGCCCGCTGCTCCGTGGACTACGCCGGGCGGCTCACCGCCCACCTCCCCTCGGCCCCGCGCCTGATCCTGGTGAAGGCGGACGGCAGCGTCTCGATCCACGCCGACGACCGGGCCTACAAGCCCCTGAACTGGATGTCGCCGCCGTGCACCCTGAAGGAGGGCACCGGCGAGGAGGAGGGCGTCTGGACCGTCGTCAACAAGGCGGGTGAGAAGCTCATCATCACGATGGAGGAAGTCCTCCACGACTCCTCGCACGAACTGGGCGTCGATCCCGGCCTGATCAAGGACGGCGTGGAAGCGCACCTCCAGGAGCTGCTGGCCGACCGCATCGAGACACTCGGCGAGGGCTACACCCTGATCCGCCGCGAGTACCCGACGGCCATCGGACCGGTCGACATCCTGTGCCGGGACGCCGACGGCAGGACCGTCGCGGTGGAGATCAAGCGGCGCGGTGAGATCGACGGCGTGGAACAGCTCACGCGCTACCTGGAGCTGCTGAACCGGGATCCCCATCTGGCCCCGGTGCGCGGTGTCTTCGCGGCACAGGAGATCAAGCCGCAGGCGCGCGTCCTCGCGACCGACCGCGGCATCGGCTGCCAGGTGCTCGACTACGACGCGCTGCGCGGCATCGAGGACGACAAGCTGCGGCTGTTCTGACGGCCCGTACGACGACGAAGGGGCCGGGTCCGTGCGACGGACCCGGCCCTGCCGTGTGTACGGGCCTCAGATCACCGTCTCCGGGCCGCTGGGCGTGCCCGTGGTGCTCTGCGGCGCGCTCGCCGAGTTGCTCGTGGGAGCGCTCGGCGCCGGGCCGCTGGCCGAGTCGGAGGTGGACGGGCTGGTCGTCGGCGGCTGCGAGGTGGGCGGCTCGGACGTGGGCGGCTGCGAGGTCGGCGGCTCGGACGTCGGAGGCTTGGACGTCGGAGGCTTCGACGTCGCAGGCGGCTTGGACGTCGCGGGCGGCTTGGACGTGGACGGCGGCTTCGAGGACGACGGCGGCTTCGACGGGGACGCGGAACCGCTCGGGTCCGGTGAACCGCTCGGGGAGGCCGTCGGCGTCGGGTCGTCCGACGTGCCGAGGGTTCCGTCCGGGCCCGGGTCCGTCGGCCGGGCGGGCACCTCGCCGGTGTCACCGCCGTCGTTCCCGGGCCGGTCGGCGCCGAGGCTGTCGTCGCTGACGCCCTGACTCGCGGAAGGGTTGACGCCGACCTGGCCGGAGGGCGGGTTCTTGTCGTTGTCGGAGGTGGCGCCGAGCGTCACCACCGTGCCCAGGACGGCGACGAGCAGGGCACCGGCCCCGGCGGCCACGAGGTTGCGCCGGGCCAGGCCCTTGAGACCGCCCCGGGCCGCCCGGGAGGTCCCGGGCGTGGTGCGGTGGGTGACCAGGGCCGGGGAGGGCGGCTGCTGGAGCGTGGGGAAGGGCGCGGGAACACCGCCGGGCGGGGACGCAGACTCCTCGTCACGGGTGTCGGGCACCTCCTCCCCCGCGGTCGGTCCGAGCCCGAGCGGTGTGCCCGAGCGGTCGGCGACCAGGGCGAGGGCACGGCGGCCGGCGACGGTGCCCCGCTTGTCGGCGAGGGCGCCGCGCAGGCCGATGGAGGCCTCCAGTTCGGCGCGGGCCCGGTCGAGCCGGCCCCGGCACAGGGCGAGGACGCCGAGCTCGTGGTGGAAGTAGGCCTCTTCGGCGACTTCCCCGGCGAGCCGGGCGGCCTCGGCACCCGAGCGCAGGGCGCGCTCCCAGGCGCTCCAGTGCAGTCCGGCGGCGAAGGCGGGGGCGGCGGTGCGGGCCAGGTGCACGGCCGCGCTCTCCTCCCCCTCGGCGGGCGGGCGGGTGACCGGTCCGAGGACGGCCAGGGCGGCGAGGACCGCGTCGGCCTCGGCGCACACGCGCTCGGGGGTGACCGAGGGGTGCCCGGCCCACCAGGAGTAGTGCTGGGCGGCGCTGCGGGCCCGGGCCTCGGCCTCGTCGGCGTACCCGGCGGCCTCCAGCTGGGCCGGTACGCCGGCCGCGAGGCGGTAGCGGGAGCCGACCGGCGAGACCAGGCCGCAGGCGGCCAGTTCGCCGAGCGCGGCGTCCGCGTGGGTGTCGCCGACCAGGGCCGGCAGATGCGCCTGGTGCGGGATCTCGCCGCCGAGGGCGAGCGCGAACTTCAGGGTGGCGCGGGCGGAGGCGCTCAGCCGGGAGGCGAGCAGCGGCGCGGGGGCGGCGGCCTCGCCGAGCGCGGGCAGCGGCACGTCGTCGCCGAGGTCGTAGGCCTCGGCGGTGTCGGCCAAGGGCGCGTCCTCGAAGACGCCGAACTCGTCGACGGCGCTGGTGCCGGCGCGCAGCCGGTCGCGCTGGCGCAGCAGGGCGCCGGCCTGGACGAAGCGCAGCGGCAGGCCCTCGGACTCGAACCAGAGGTCTCCGGCCCAGGTGGACTCCTCCTCGGTGAGGGTCCGGCCGACGGCGTGTTCCAGCAGGTCGAGCCCGGCGGCGCGCTCCAGTCCGCCGAGGAGGACCTCCTCGACGCCGGCGTCGGCTGAGGGGGTCGGCACGTCGGGGGTGGCGCCGAACAGGAAGGCGCACTCGGGGGTGGCCTCCAGCAGCTCGTCGAGCGCGGCGCCACCGAACTCCAGGTCGTCGAGGACGACGACGGCGCCGATCTCGCCGACGTGGGTGAGCAGTTCGTCCCGGTCCGGGCGGTGCAGGGGGGCGCCGTAGACCGCGTGGAACAGGTCGTACAGCAGGTCGTCGGCGGTGCGTCCGAAGCCGTTGAGGCGGACGACGCCGTCGGGGGCGAGGTCGGAGCAGTCCTCGGCGACGAGATCGAGGAGACGGGTGCGGCCGGAGCCGGGCGCGCCGGTGAGGCGGGTGGAGCGGCCGCGGGCGAGCAGGCGCACCAGGCGCTCGCGCTCCTCCTGGCGGGCCAGCAGCGGCAGGGCGGGTTGCGGGGGGCCGGGCGGAACGGGCGGGCGGGCCGCGCGTTCCGCCTCGGCGCGTTCGGCCGTGGTGAGCTTCACGGGCCGGGCGGGGCGTTCCGCGGGCGGGCAGGCCTCTATCTCGCTGCCGTCGACGGGGTTGACCGTCAGCAGGAAGTCACCGGAGACGAGCCGCACCGTGCGGGCGAGCGCCGGCGCGTGCTGCGCGAAGTCGGGTGTGAGGGATTCCCTGGGAGGGCGCTGGCGCGGCGCGGGGCCGTCACCTTCGTGGCCGTACTCCTCGGGTCCCTGGTTGTCAGGATCCATAGGTCAAGCCCCCCAAAAGCGTGTGTGTGCGTGGAAAAGCCCCTCCCGGCCTTGCTGCACACCGCGCTGTCGCTTCTGGTCCGGTCCCGCTCGAAGGGTTCAAGTCAGCGGGCAGCCGAACCCTAAACCTTCGCACAGTATCTACGACAGTCCGGGGTACCGCGCCGTCCGTAACGTCACGGTCTCGTGAGGATTGTGCGCGTCGCACGATTCGACGACGTGCGTCCGGGTGTCCCCGGCCGCCCGGCTCACACCCGTACGAGCCGTCACACGCGGGGAAGGGTCTCCACCCCGATGCCCCCCTCGATCGCCAGGATCCGGTGCAGACGGGTGGCCACCAGCAGACGCTGCATCTGCGGCGGCACACCGCGCAGCACCAGGCGCCGGCCGCAGCGGCCGGCCCGCCGGTGGGCCCCCATGATCACACCCAGTCCGGTGGCGTCCCAGGAGTCCAGTTCGGACAGATCCAGCACCAGGTCCCCGACGCCGTCGTCGACGGCCGAGTGCAGGACCGTACGGGCGTCCGCCGCGCTGCGGACGTCGAGGCGGCCCCCGACGACCAGCTCGGCGTGGTCGCCCCTGATGTGCATATGCGCTCCCCGTGCGTGCGAATCGTGCTCCGCGTTCTGGATGTGGGTGATGCAACCTCTGACTGCGTGGAGGAGTCAGAGGTTGCTTCTTGTGAGCGAACCGATACCGAATTCACCCTGGGGTGTGATGGATCCCGAGCATGTGCGGTTTCAGTGCTTGTAGAAGCCCTGCCCGCTCTTGCGTCCGATGTCACCGGCGTCAACCATCCGGCGCATCGACTCGGGAGCCGCGAACTTCTCGTCCTGGGACTCGGTGTAGATGTTGTTCGTGGCGTGCAGCAGGATGTCGACGCCGGTCAGGTCCGCCGTCGCCAGCGGGCCCATCGCGTGACCGAAGCCCAGCTTGCAGGCCAGGTCGATGTCCTCGGCGCTCGCCACACCCGACTCCTGAAGCTTCGCGGCCTCGACGACCAGGGCGCAGATGAGGCGGGTCGTCACGAAGCCGGCGACGTCGCGGTTGACGACGATGCAGGTCTTGCCGACCGACTCGGCGAACTCCCGGGCCGTGGCGAGGGTTTCGTCGCTGGTCTTGTAGCCGCGGACCAGTTCGCACAGCTGCATCATCGGCACCGGCGAGAAGAAGTGCGTGCCGACGACCCGCTCGGGGCGCTCCGTGGCCGCCGCGATCTTGGTGATCGGGATGGCGGAGGTGTTGGAGGCGAGGATCGCCTCGTCCTTCACGATCTTGTCGAGCGCGCGGAAGATCTCGTGCTTGATCTCCAGCTTCTCGAACACGGCCTCGACGACGACGTCCGCGTCGGCCACGGCGTCCAGGTCGGTGGTCGCGGTGATGCGGGCGAGGGCGGCGTCGGCGTCGTGCGCCTCCAGCTTGCCCTTGGCGACGAACTTGTCGTACGACGCCTTGATGCCGTCGGTGCCGCGCTTGAGCGCCTCGTCGGTGACGTCACGCAGGACGACCTCCCAGCCCGCCTGTGCGGAGACCTGGGCGATGCCGGATCCCATGAGGCCGGCTCCGATGACGGCGAGCTTCCCTGCCACTGTGCGACTCCCCTGACGCGCTGCTTATGTCTGCTTCCCGGGCGGACACTAGCGCTCGCGAGGGGCTGTGTGACCAGTAAGTAATGCGCGTCACGTCTCACATGACGGACATCACACCGGCAGGGGTCACGGGGCGCCCCGGACGGCGTAGTTGAGCACCCTCTCGCTCAACAACCCCTCCATCTCGTCCAGCAGGACGAGGGTCTCCCGGGACACCTCGCCGCGGTCGCGCCCGTCGACCATCGCGCGGCCGATGGAGCCCATCACGGTCTGGTGGAGCCAGTTGAGCTGACCGGCGATCAGGGCGGGCATGGGATCACCCGCTGCGGCTCCGGTCTCCTGACGCAGGGCCGCCTCCAGGTTCTCCTGGACCTCCTGCTGGATCGCCCACAGCCGGGAGCGCAGGGGCGGCGCGTCGTGGATGACCTTCATGAACCGGTCGTAGCCCTCCATGAGGCCGATCCGCGGCGACACCGCCTCGACCTCGTCGCGCAGTTCGCGCAGGACGGCGTGGGCGGCGGACTCGCCGAGGTCACGGCCGCGCACCCAGCGCGCGAGGCGGTCGACGACACCCTTGCTGCGGTCGAGGAAGAGGTCCTCCTTGGCCGGGAAGTAGTTGTAGACGGTGTTCACGGAGACGTCGGCGGCTTCCGCCACGTCCGCGATCGTCACTGTCATGAACCCGCGCTCCAGGAACAGCCCGGTGGCGATGTCCGAGATGCGCTGCCTGGTCTCGCGCTTCTTCCGCTCCCTGAGCCCCTCAGCCATGTCCGAATCCTAGCTTCCCTGGGGATCCTGAAAGCTTGGAGTCATTGCAAACTTTAAGAGACTCTGTTTTTCTGGTGGCATGACCATCATCAGTACGGCCGGCCTGGCCCGTACCTTCCAGACCAAGAACGGCCCGGTGGAGGCCGTGCGCTCGATCGACCTGACCGTCCACGAGGGCGAGATCCTCGGCTTCCTCGGCCCCAACGGCGCCGGCAAGACGACGACCCTGCGCATGCTGACGACCCTGCTGCGACCCACCGGCGGTGCCGCGACCGTCGCGGGACGCGACCTGGCGACCGACGCGGCCGGGGTGCGGCGGGCCTGCGGCTACGTGGCGCAGTCCGGCGGGGTCGATCCGCAGATCAGCGTGCGGGAGGAGCTGGTGACCCAGGGGCGTCTGTACCGGCTGTCCAAGGCCCGGGCCGCCGAGCGCGCCGGGGAACTGGCCCGCGACCTGGACCTCACCGGGCTCCTCGACCGCAAGTGCGGCGCACTGTCCGGCGGACAGCGGCGGCGGCTGGACATCGCGATGGCCCTCACTCACCGGCCCAAGGTGCTGTTCCTGGACGAACCGACGACCGGGCTCGACCCGGGCAGCCGCGCCGACCTGTGGGCCCTGGTGCGCCGGCTGCGCGACGAGCACGGCACGACGGTGTTCCTGACCACCCACTACCTCGACGAGGCCGACGCCCTCTCCGACCGGCTGGTCGTCGTCGACCACGGCGTGGTCGTCGCCGAGGGCACCCCGAGCGCGCTGAAACTGCGCCACGGCGGATCGCTCGACGCCTCGCTGCAGGACACGTTCCTGGCCATCACCGGCCGCAGCGCCGCCCCGGCCGAGCAGACCCCCGTCGCCGTATGAGAAACCGAGGCACATCGATGCTCTTGCACGACACCGCCCTCGTCTACGGGCGCTACCTCCGCCAGTCCCTGCGCTCCCGCTTCGCGCTGCTCTTCGGCGTGCTCATGCCGCTGCTGTACCTGCTGTTCTTCGGCCCCCTGCTCACGGATCTGCCGCTCGGCGTGGCGGGCAGCTCCTGGCAGGTGCTCGTGCCCGGGCTGTTGCTCCAACTCGGTCTGTTCGGGGCGTCGTTCGCGGGCTTCTCGATCATCGTCGAGAAGGGCCACGGCGTGGTCGAGCGCATGCGCGTCACCCCCGTGAGCCGACTGGCCCTGCTGCTCGGCCGGGTGCTGCGGGACGCCACGGTGTTCGTCTTCCAGGCCGTCCTGCTGGTGCTCGCGGCGGTGGCGATGGGCCTGCGGGCGCCGCTGGCCGGCGTACTGATCGGGTTCGCCTTCGTCGCCCTGCTCACCGTCTCGCTGGCCGCCCTGTCGTACGCGCTGGCGATGAGGATGGACACCCCGCAGAGTTTCGGCCCGGCGATCAACGCGCTGACCATGCCGTCCATGCTGCTGTCCGGTCTGATGCTGCCGATGACACTGGGCCCGGCCTGGCTGGACGTCCTCTCGCACCTCATGCCGTTCCGCTACCTGGTGGACGCGGTGCGGGACGCGTACGTCGGCGGCTACACGACGCCGCACATGCTCTACGGCGCTCTGGTGGCCGTCGGCCTCACCGCGCTGTCCGTGACAGTGGGCACACGCGTGTTCCGAACCGCCTGAGCGTAACTACGCTGGCCACATGGTCAATCTGACGCGCATCTACACCAGGACCGGCGACCAGGGCACGACCGCCCTCGGCGACATGAGCCGGGTCGCCAAGACCGATCTGCGGATCTCCGCGTACGCCGACGCCAACGAGGCGAACGCGGTGATCGGCACGGCCATCGCGCTGGGCGGTCTGGACGCGGAGATCGTCACGGTCCTCACCCGCGTGCAGAACGACCTGTTCGACGTGGGCGCGGACCTGTCGACGCCGGTGGTGGAGAACCCGGAGTTCCCGCCCCTGCGGGTCGAGCAGTTCTACATCGACAAGCTGGAGGCGGACTGCGACCGCTTCAACGAACGGCTGGAGAAGCTCCGCTCCTTCATCCTCCCCGGCGGCACCCCCGGCGCGGCCCTGCTCCACCAGGCCTGCACGGTCGTACGCCGGGCGGAGCGCTCCACCTGGGCGGCACTGGAGGTGCACGGCGAGGTGATGAACCCCCTGACGGCGACCTACCTCAACCGCCTCTCCGACCTCCTGTTCATCCTCGCGAGGACGGCGAACAAGGCGGCCGGGGACGTGCTGTGGGTGCCGGGCGGGGAGCGCTAGTGCCGCGGCAGGCAACGTGTGCCCGTGACGGAGCGGCGTCCGGTGCGTGCTCCCGGCGTGCCGGCCGGAAGCCCTCGTACTGGGCGTACCCGGGCTTTCGGCCGGTGCGGCGAGAGGGCGTGCCGGGCGTCGCGACGGGGCGAACGGTGCCTGCCGCGGCACTAGGTCCGTCGCCGCGCCTCCTGCCACAGACCCGTGGCGACCAGGACGCCGCCGACGCACATCATCACGATGCCGACCTTCGTGAGGGTGACGACCGGGACCTCCACATCGCCGGTGAACAGCCACAGTCCGAGGCCGATCACCAGGGTGACGACCCCTTCCACCAGGTTCCCGCGGCTCTTGCTCATCGCTGCGCCTCCTCCTTCTCCTGCCGCACCCCGGAGGCCTCCGCGGGGGCCTTCCGCGGCCAGATCAGGTAGCTCAGCGTGATCAGGCCGTGGATCCCGGCCGCGCGCCAGGCCACATAGCGCCAGCCCTCCAGCGAGGTGACGCGGCTCGGGTCGTCGACGTACCAGATGGCCAGCTGGAGCAGCACGGTCGCGACGACGGCCGCCGTCAGCGTGCCCAGCCACACCGTGCCCTCGTGGCGCGCCCGGGCCATGCCGTAGCGCGGCGGGCCGGCCGGCTTCGGGGCGCCGCCCAGCCGGTGGGCGGCGTGGCCGTCGAGCCACTTCACCGTGCGGTGGCCATGCCCGACCGTGTAGCCGATGTACAGCGCGGCCAGCCCGTGCGTCCAGTTCGGGTCGGCGCCGTTCTTCAGGTCCAGCGCGGTGGCCACCAGCAGGACGACCTCCAGCAGCGGCTCGCCCAACAGCAGCGCCAGCCCCGTACGCGGCATGCGCAGCAAGTAGCGGACGGACAGTCCGGCCGCCAGCAGCACCCAGAACCCGATCTCGCAGGCGGCGATCAAGGCGACGATCACGGTTCGCTCCTCTCGGTCACCTCTCCAGGCTCCCGGGCGGGGCGGCGGGAATCGTCGTCGCGAGTGACGAACGCGCGGTACATCGAAAGATGCAGTCGGGGACCCTCCGCGGGGGTCACGCCCGGAGAGCGGCCGCCGTGTTGGATGGTGGCATGGCCGTACGACTCCCCCGCCCACGCCGCTTCGACGTGTACGTCGCCCTGGGCAGTCTGCTGGGCGGGCTGCTGCTGTGGGCGCTCGGGCTGGCCACCCGCCCCGCCACCGAGGTGTACGTGCTGCTGCCGGGCCGCTGGCCGGTGCTGCTGCCGCTGCTGGTCATGGCCGGCTGCGAGCTGCTGCGGCGCACCGCACCGCGCACCGCGCTGCTGATCGGCACCGCCACGATCGTCCTGGACCTCCTCACCCAGGGCAACCTGTTCACGATCCTGATGTACACGGACCTGATGTACGCGGCCGTCCTGTACGGCCCGCCCGCCTCGGCGCACCGCATCCCGCGGATCACCGGGCTGCTCACCGTGGCCGGAGCCGTCGTGCCGTTCGCGGTCTGGCGCGAGCCCGAGGCGCTGCTGATCGGTGTGGTCACCGGCCTGGTCGCCTTCGGGCCCGCCTCCACCGGGCTGATCGTGCGCAACCACCGCGAGGCCGCCGACGCGGCCCTGCTGCGCGCCGAACAGACCGCGCTGCTGGCCGAGATGGACCGCACCCAGGCCGTCACCGCCGAACGGGCCCGGATGGCCCGGGAGCTGCACGACATGGTCGCCAACCACCTGTCCGCGATCGCCATCCACTCCACCGCCGCCCTGTCCCTCGACGATCCGAAGACCTCTCAGGACGCGCTCGTGGTCATCCGCGAGAACAGCGTGGAGGGGCTCGCCGAGATGCGACGGCTGATCGGCATCCTGCGGGACAGCAGCGGCGACGTGGCACCGTCCGCCGCTCCCACGCTCGACGGCCTCGCCGCACTCGTGGACGGCGCCCGCACCAACGGCCTCGACGTCACCCTGGACGCCGAGCGGTGCGAGGTTCCCGCCCCCGTCGAGCTCGCCGCCTACCGCATCGTGCAGGAGTCGCTGACCAACGCCCTCAAGCACGCCGCCCCGGGCCGGGTCACCGTCTCTCTCGCTCGGCGGGACGGCTCCCTCGTCGTCGGCGTGACCAGCCCGTACGGTGACCAGGACGCCCCGCGCGCCCCCGGCTCCGGCGCTGGTCTGGTCGGCATGAGAGAACGCGTGGCCCTGCTGGACGGCACATTCGAAGCCGCCCCCGAGGACGCGCCGGAGGGCAAGATCTGGGCCGTGCGCGCCACCCTCCCCGTCGACGACACCCTCGAAGGAGACACCGCATGATCCGCGTCCTGGTCGCCGAGGACCAGTCCGCCGTCCGCGCCGGCCTGGTCCTCATCCTGCGCAGCGCGCCCGACATCGAGGTGGTCGGTGAGGCCGCGGACGGGGAGCGGGCAGTGGCGCTGGCCCGCGAGCTGCGGCCGGACCTGGTGCTGATGGACGTTCAGATGCCGCGTCTGGACGGGGTGTCGGCGACCCGGCAGGTCGTCGCGGAGCGGCTCGCGGACGTGCTCGTGCTGACCACCTTCGACCTCGACGAGTACGTCTTCGGGGCGCTGCGGGCGGGAGCGTCCGGTTTCCTGCTGAAGAACACCGAGGCGAAGCAGCTGCTGGAGGCCGTGCGGACGGTCGCGCGGGGGGAGGGGCTGATCGCCCCGGCGGTGACGCGGCGGCTGATCGCGGAGTTCGCCGCGAAGCCCGCCCGGGAGCCCGCGGCCGATCCTGCGGTGCTCGACCAGCTGACCCGGCGGGAGCGCGAGGTGCTGGCCTGTCTCGGCGAGGGCCTGTCCAACGCGGGCATCGCGGAGCGCCTCGACATGGCCGAGGCGACCGTGAAGACCCACGTCAGCAGGCTGCTCGGGAAGCTCGGGCTGCGCAGCCGGGTGCAAGCCGCCGTGCTGGCCCAGGAGTTGGGTGTCTGAGGAGTCCGGTGCATGGTGGTCCAGACCTATTGACCGGTGGTCCAGACCTTTCTATTCTCACCGCACCATGAGTGGCGTGAGGCTCAGTCACGCCCCCCACAACTCCATCGAGGAGGCGCAGCATGCGCTTCAGACACAGAGCCGCGGCAGGGTTCGCGACCCTGTTGCTCCCCTTCGCCGGCCTCGTCGGCCTGGCGAGCCCGGCCCAGGCAGCCACGTCCGCCACCGCCACCTACGCCAAGACCCAGGACTGGGGCTCCGGCTTCGAGGGCAAGTGGACGGTGAAGAACACCGGCACCACCGCCATCAGCTCCTGGACCGTCGAGTGGGACTTCCCCTCCGGCACCTCCGTCACCTCCTCCTGGGACGCCGACGTCACGTCCTCCGGCACCCACTGGACCGCGAAGAACAAGTCCTGGAACGGCAGCCTCGCCCCCGGCGCCTCCGTCTCCTTCGGCTTCAACGGCTCGGGCACCGGCTCCCCCGCCAACTGCAATCTCAACGGCGGCAGCTGCGACGGCGGCACCACCGAACCGGGTGACAGCGCGCCGAGCGCCCCCGGCACCCCCACCGCCTCCGGCATCACCGACACCTCGGTGAAGCTGTCCTGGTCCGCCGCGACCGACGACAAGGGCATCAAGAACTACGACGTCCTGCGCGACGGCACGAAGGTCGCCACCGTGACGACGACCTCGTACACGGACACCGGCCTGACCAAGGGCACGGACTACTCGTACTCGGTCCAGGCCCGTGACACCGCCGACCAGACCGGCCCGGTCAGCGGCGCCGTCCGGGTCCGCACCACCGGCGGCACCACCGAGCCGCCCACCGGCGACAAGGTCAAGCTCGGCTACTTCACCGAGTGGGGCGTCTACGGCCGCAATTACCACGTCAAGAACCTCGTGACCTCGGGCACCGCCTCGAAGGTCACCCACATCAACTACGCCTTCGGCAACGTCAAGAACGGGCAGTGCACCGTCGACGACACCTACGCCGCCTACGACAAGGCCTACACCGCCGACCAGTCCGTCAGCGGCACCGCCGACACCTGGGACCAGCCGCTGCGCGGCAACTTCAACCAACTGCGCCAGCTGAAGGCCAAGTACCCGCACATCAAGGTGCTGTACTCCTTCGGCGGCTGGACCTACTCCGGCGGCTTCGGCCAGGCAGCGGCCAACGCCGCCGCCTTCGCGAAGTCCTGCAAGGCCGTCGTCGAGGACCCGCGCTGGGCCGACGTCTTCGACGGCATCGACATCGACTGGGAGTACCCGAACGCCTGCGGCCTGAGCTGCGACACCTCCGGCCCCGCTGCCTTCAGGAACCTGATGTCGGCGCTGCGCACCGAGTTCGGCCCGAACTACCTGGTCACCGCGGCCATCACCGCCGACGGCTCCTCCGGCGGCAAGATCGACGCGGCCGACTACGGCGGCGCCGCCCAGCACCTCGACTGGTACAACGTGATGACCTACGACTACTTCGGCGCCTTCGACAAGGACGGTCCGACCGCCCCGCACTCGCCGCTCACCTCGTACCCGGGCATCCCGCAGGCCGGCTTCAACTCGGCCGACGCGATCGCCAAGCTCAAGGCGAAGGGCGTCCCCGCCAAGAAGCTGCTGCTCGGCATCGGCTTCTACGGCCGCGGCTGGACCGGCGTCACCCAGTCCGCCCCGGGCGGCTCGGCGACCGGCGCGGCCCCGGGCACGTACGAGGCGGGCATCGAGGACTACAAGGTCCTGAAAAACTCCTGCCCGGTGACCGGCACCGTCGCCGGCACCGCGTACGCGCACTGCGGCAGCAACTGGTGGTCCTACGACACCCCGTCGACGATTGCCGGGAAGATGAGCTGGGCCAAGAACCAGGGCCTGGGTGGCGCGTTCTTCTGGGAGTTCAGCGGTGACACCGCCAACGGAGAGCTGGCGACCGCCATCGACAGCGGCCTGAAGCAGGCCGATGAAAGAGAAGTTCGACGGGCCGTAGACCCTGGGCGACATTGACGCTCCCCCGGACTTCGTCCGGGGTCCCTACCCAGCGGGTGACCGTGGCTACGCCACGTTCACCCGCTGTCCGGGCGGAGCCGCTTCGAGCCACGCGAGGAAACCGGTCAGCGCGTCTTCGCTCATCGCGAGTTCGAGACGCGTGCCCCGGTGCAGACAGGCCAGGATCACATGGTCGGAGAGCAGCGCCAGCTCCTCCTCGCCCTCCGGAACCCGGCGGCCGGCCACCTCGATCGCGGACCGCTCCAGAGTGCGGCGCGGACGCGGCGAGTACGAGAAGACGCGGTACCACTCGACGCGGTCACCGTTGTACCGGGCCACCCCGTACGCCCAGCCCTTGCCGTTGGTGTCACCCTCCGCCGGGGCGTCCCAGCGCAGGCTGGCGTCGAAGGTGCCGCCGGAACGCTGGATCAGCCGACGGCGCAGACCGAAGACGAACAGGCCCACCACCACGAGGGCCACCACGATTCCGCACACAGTCAGAGCGAGGACCATCGACACCGACCTCCTCGTCTCCTAGGTAACGGAACGTAAAAATCACCCACATCCGCCTCAGCCGCGGCTGGGTCCGGATGTCTCCGGTACCCAGCCGCGGCTGAGTGACGTCATCACACGGCGGACGGAGTCAGCGCGCCGCCGTCGCAGCCCGCAGCCGGACGTCCGCGCGGCGCTGGGCCTCCGCGTCGTCCTCCGCCTTCGCGCGCTCGAGCTCCTGCTCAGCGCGCTGGACGTCGATCTCGTCCGACAGCTCGGCGACCTCCGCGAGCAGCGAGAGCTTGTCGTCCGCGAACGAGATGAATCCGCCGTGGACCGCGGCGACGACCGTCCCGCCGTCGCTCGTGCGGATGGTCACCGGGCCCGACTCCAGCACACCGAGCAGCGGCTGGTGACCGGGCATGACGCCGATGTCGCCGGACGTGGTGCGCGCGACGACCAGGGTGGCCTGGCCGGACCAGACCTCACGGTCGGCCGCGACCAGCGCGACGTGCAGCTCAGCAGCCAAGGGTGGCTCCTCGGGTCACCACCCGGCGGGAGTGCCGGGTGTTGGTTACAAGTCTAGTAGGCGTGAATGAGGGGGCGGGACGAACCCCGCCCCCTCATGACTCGAGCGCTGCCCGGGTCAGGAGACGCCCAGCTCCTTCGCGTTCTTCTTCAGGTCCTCGAGACCACCGCACATGAAGAACGCCTGCTCGGGGAAGTGGTCGTAGTCGCCGTCGCAGATCGCGTTGAACGCGGCGATCGACTCGTCCAGCGGCACGTCCGAACCGTCCACGCCGGTGAACTGCTTGGCGGCGTGGGTGTTCTGGGACAGGAAGCGCTCCACGCGACGGGCACGGTGGACGACGAGCTTGTCCTCCTCGCCGAGCTCGTCGATACCGAGGATCGCGATGATGTCCTGCAGGTCCTTGTACTTCTGCAGGATGTTCTTCACGCGCATCGCGGCGTTGTAGTGGTCCGCCGAGATGTACCGCGGGTCGAGGATGCGGGACGTCGAGTCCAGCGGGTCCACGGCCGGGTAGATGCCCTTCTCGGAGATCGGACGGGACAGAACCGTCGTCGCGTCGAGGTGGGCGAAGGTGGTGGCCGGGGCCGGGTCGGTCAGGTCGTCCGCGGGGACGTAGATCGCCTGCATCGAGGTGATCGAGTGACCACGGGTCGAGGTGATGCGCTCCTGGAGGGTGCCCATCTCGTCGGCCAGGTTCGGCTGGTAGCCCACCGCGGAGGGCATACGGCCGAGCAGGGTCGACACCTCGGAACCGGCCTGGGTGAAGCGGAAGATGTTGTCGATGAAGAACAGCACGTCCTGCTTCTGGACGTCACGGAAGTACTCCGCCATCGTCAGGCCGGCCAGGGCCACGCGCAGACGGGTGCCCGGGGGCTCGTCCATCTGGCCGAAGACCAGGGCGGTCTTGTCCAGAACGCCGGACTCTTCCATCTCCGCGATGAGGTCGTTGCCCTCACGGGTGCGCTCGCCGACACCCGCGAAGACGGAGACGCCCTCGTGGAGGTTGGCGACACGCATGATCATTTCCTGGATCAGCACGGTCTTGCCGACACCGGCACCACCGAACAGACCGATCTTGCCGCCCTTGACGTACGGGGTGAGGAGGTCGACGACCTTCAAGCCCGTCTCGAACATCTCGGTCTTCGACTCGAGCTGGTCGAACGCGGGGGCCTTGCGGTGGATGGACCAGCGCTCGCCCTCGTGCACCTCGTCGGTGTTCAGCACCTCACCGAGGGTGTTGAACACCTTGCCCTTGGTGAAGTCGCCGACCGGGACGGTGATGCCCGCGCCGGTGTCGGTCACCGGGGCCTGGCGGACCAGGCCGTCGGTGGGCTGCATGGAGATGGCGCGGACCAGGCCGTCACCCAGGTGCTGGGCGACCTCCAGGGTCAGCGTCTTCTTCTCGCCCGCCAGCGCCGGGTCTGCGACCTCGACGTGAAGGGCGTTGTAGATCTCCGGCATCGCGTCGACGGGGAACTCCACGTCGACGACCGGGCCGATGACCCGCGCGACGCGGCCCGTCGCCGTGGCCGTCTCAACAGTGGTGGTCATTTATCGGTCACTCCCCGCGGTCGCGTCGGCCAGGGCGCTCGCGCCACCGACGATCTCGCTGATTTCCTGGGTGATTTCGGCCTGGCGGGCCTGGTTGGCAAGCCGGGTGAGCGTCTCGATGAGCTCTCCGGCGTTGTCGGTGGCCGACTTCATCGCGCGTCGCGTGGCGGCGTGCTTGGAGGCGGCCGACTGGAGCAGCGCGTTGTAGATGCGGCTCTCGACGTAGCGCGGCAGCAGGGCGTCGAGGACGTCCTCCGCCGAGGGCTCGAAGTCGAACAGCGGGAGGATCTCGCCCTTGGGCGCCGCCTCCGCCGCGACCTCGTCGAGGCTGAGCGGCAGCAGCCGGGCCTCGATCGCCGTCTGCGTCATCATCGACACGAACTCGGTGTAGACGATGTGGAGCTCGTCCACGCCGCCCTCGGCCGTCTCCGTCTCGATGGCCTCGATCAGCGGGGCCGCGACCTTCTTGGCGTCCGCGTACGACGGGTCGTCGGTGAAGCCCGTGAACGACTCCGCGATCTTGCGCTCGCGGAAGTTGTAGTGGGCGACACCGCGGCGGCCGACGATGAAGTTGACGACCTCCTTGCCCTCGGCCTCCAGCTTCGCCGTCAGCTTCTCCGCCGCCTTGATGGCGTTGGAGTTGAAGGCGCCGGCCAGACCGCGGTCGCTCGTGAGGAGCAGGACCGCGGCGCGGGTCGGGTTCTCGGCCTCCGTCGTCAGCGGGTGCTTGGTGTTAGAGCCGGTGGCGACCGCCGTGACCGCGCGGGTGAGCTCGGTCGCGTACGGGGTGGAGGCCGCCACCTTGCGCTGCGCCTTGACGACGCGCGAGGCGGCGATCATCTCCATCGCCTTGGTGATCTTCTTGGTCGCGGAGACGGATCGGATGCGACGCTTGTAGACCCGGAGCTGGGCTCCCATGAGTCAGGTCCCTTCCGTCGTCACTTACCGGCAGCCGGGGTGTCCTCGCCGAGCAGCTTGCCGTCGGAGGTCTCGAACTGCTTCTTGAACTCCGCGATGGCCTCGGCGACGGCCTGCAGGGTGTCGTCGGACATCTTGCCGCCCTCGCGGATGGAGGTCATCAGACCCTGCTCCTTGCGGTGCAGGTAGTCCAGCAGCTCCTTCTCGAAGCGGCGGATGTCGGCGACGGGGACGTCGTCCATCTTGCCGGTGGTGCCGGCCCAGACGGAGACGACCTGGTCCTCGGTGGCCATCGGCTGGTACTGCGGCTGCTTCAGCAGCTCGACCATGCGCTGACCGCGCTCCAGCTGCGCCTTGGACGCGGCGTCCAGGTCGGAACCGAAGGCGGCGAACGCCTCCAGCTCACGGAACTGGGCGAGGTCCACGCGCAGACGGCCGGAGACCTGCTTCATCGCCTTGTGCTGCGCGGAACCACCGACTCGGGAGACGGAGATACCGACGTTCAGCGCGGGGCGCTGACCGGCGTTGAAGAGGTCCGACTCCAGGAAGCACTGGCCGTCGGTGATGGAGATGACGTTGGTCGGGATGAACGCCGAGACGTCGTTGGCCTTGGTCTCGACGATCGGCAGACCGGTCATCGAGCCGGCACCCATCTCGTCGGAGAGCTTGGCGCAGCGCTCCAGCAGGCGGGAGTGCAGGTAGAAGACGTCACCCGGGTAGGCCTCACGGCCCGGCGGGCGGCGCAGCAGCAGCGACACGGCGCGGTAGGCGTCGGCCTGCTTCGACAGGTCGTCGAAGATGATCAGGACGTGCTTGCCCTGGTACATCCAGTGCTGGCCGATGGCCGAACCGGTGTACGGCGCCAGGTACTTGAAGCCGGCCGGGTCGGACGCCGGGGCGGCGACGATGGTCGTGTACTCCAGCGCGCCGGCCTCCTCCAGAGCGCCGCGCACACCGGCGATGGTGGAGCCCTTCTGGCCGATGGCGACGTAGATGCAGCGGACCTGCTTCTTCGGGTCGCCCGAGCGCCAGTTGTCGCGCTGGTTGATGATGGTGTCGACGGCCAGGGCGGTCTTGCCGGTCTGGCGGTCACCGATGATCAGCTGACGCTGGCCACGGCCGACGGGGGTCATCGCGTCGACGGCCTTGTAACCCGTCTCCATCGGCTCGTGCACCGACTTGCGGACCATGACGCCCGGGGCCTGCAGCTCCAGGGCGCGACGGTCTTCGGTCTCGATCTCGCCGAGGCCGTCGATCGGGTTGCCGAGGGGGTCCACCACGCGGCCGAGGTAGCCCTCGCCCACCGCGACGGAGAGAACCTCACCGGTACGGGAGACCGGCTGACCCTCCTCGACGCCGCTGAACTCACCGAGGACGATGGCACCGATCTCGCGCTCCTCGAGGTTGAGGGCGAGGCCGAGGGTGCCGTCCTCGAACTTCAGCAGCTCGTTGGCCATGGTCGAGGGCAGGCCCTCGACCTTCGCGATGCCGTCGCCGGCAAAGGTGACCGTACCGACCTCCTCGCGCGAGGCCGCGTCCGGCTTGTACGCCTGGACGAAGTTCTCCAGTGCGTCCCGGATCTCCTCCGGCCGGATCGTGAGCTCCGCCATCTGGGTTCCCTGCTCTCCTTGTTGGGCCCGAAGTTTCTTAGGGGGTCTGGGGGCGACCCCCAGGATTCTTCTGCACGGCCCAACCAGGGCCGTCGTAAGTACGTTGTGCCTATTGAGTTGCTGCTCAGCCGGCGAGCCGGCGGCTGGCGTCCTCGATGCGGTCCGCGAGGGAGCCGTTGATGACCTCGTCGCCGACCTGCACCCGGATCCCGCCGAGGACCTCGGGGTCCACGTCCAGGTTGAGGTGCATCGTGCGGCCGTAGAGCTTCGCGAGGGCGGCGCCCAGGCGCTGCTTCTGCGGGTCGCTCAGCGGCACCGCCGAGGTGACGATGGCCACCATGCGGTCCCGGCGCTCGGCGGCGAGCTTGGACAGGGACTCGAGTCCCGTCTCCAGGCTACGTCCCCGCGGCGCGGTCACAAGGCGCGTGACCAGACGCTCGGTGGCCGACTGCGCCCGGCCGCCGAGGAGGCTGCGCAGCAGCTCGCCCTTGGCCGAGGTGGTGGCCTTGCGGTCGGTCAGCGCGGCCCGCAGCTCGGTGCTGCCGGAGACGATCCGGCCGAACCGGAACAGCTCGTCCTCGACGTCGTCGAGCTTGCCGGCCTGCTGGGCGGCCGTGAGGTCGGCGGTGTTGGCCAGCTCCTCCAGCGCGTCCACCAGGTCGCGCGACTGCGACCAGCGGGAGCGCACCATGCCGGCGACCAGGTCGGCGGCGGGGCCGCTGACCTGGGTGCCGAGCAGACGCTGGGCCAGCTCGGCCTTCGCCTCTGCGGCCTGCGCCGGGTCGGTGAGGACCCGACGCAGCGACACCTCGCGGTCGAGCAGCGCGGTGACGGCGGCCAGCTCGTCGGCGAGCGAGCTCGCGTTCACGGACGTCGAGTCCGTCAGCGCGTCCAGACGCTCACGTGCGGCTGCCAGGGCCTCGCGGCTCGCTCCGTTCATCGCCCGGCCTCGGCCTTCTCCTCGAGCTCGTCGAGGAACCGGTCGATCACGCGGCTCTGGCGGGCGTGGTCCTCGAGGGACTCCCCGACGAGCTTGCCGGCCAGGTCGGTGGCGAGCTTGCCGACGTCCTGGCGCAGCGCGGACGCGGCGGCCTTGCGGTCGGCCTCGATCTGGGAGTGGCCGGCGGCGACGATCTCCTCGCGCTGACGCTGGCCCTCGGCCCGCATCTCGGCGATGAGCGCGGCACCCTGCTCCTGCGCCTCCTGGCGCAGGCGCGCGGCCTCGTGCCGGGCCTCGGCGAGCTGTGCCTTGTACTGCTCAAGGACGCTCTGGGCCTCGACCTTCATGGTCTCGGCCTCTTCGATACCGCCTTCGATCGCCGCGCGGCGCTCCTCCAGAACCTTGTTGATGTTCGGAAGCAGCTTCTTCCAGAAGAAGAAGAACACGATGGCGAAGGCGATGGTGCCGACGAGCAGCTCGGGGCCCGGAGGAATGAGCGGGTTCTGCTCTTCCTCGGCCGCCAGCTGCACCAGGTTGGCGATCACATCAGTGCCTTTCGTCGAAACGTGTCGGTAGGGAAGTCTTACTTCGTACCGAACACGAACGGCATGACGATGCCGATGAGGGCCAGCGCCTCACAGAAGGCGAAGCCGAGGATCTGGTTGGCGCGGATCAGGCCGGCAGCCTCGGGCTGACGGGCGAGAGCCTGGGTGCCGTTACCGAAGATGATGCCGACGCCGATGCCGGGGCCGATAGCCGAGAGGCCGTAACCGACGGAACCGATGGAACCGGAGACAGCGGCGAGGGTCTCAGTGGCAGCCATGCTGAATCTTCCTTCTCTTAACGGACCGGTGGGGGTTGGCCACCGGACGACGGGGGGTGATGGGGCTCAGTGGTGCTCGGCGAGAGCGCCCTGGATGTACGTGCAGGCGAGGAGTACGAAGACGTACGCCTGGACGGCCTGCACGAAAAGCTCGAAACCGATCATGGCGATGGTCATGACGAAGGAGACACCGGCCGCCGGGACCATCCAGCTGTTCAGCAGGTACCAGGAGGCGACGGTGAACATGACCAGCATCAGGTGACCGGCGAACATGTTCGCGAACAGTCGCACGGCGTGCGTGAACGGCCGGACGAGCAGGTTCGAGAAGAACTCGATGACCATCACGAGCGGCAGCACCGGGCCGAGCGACTTGTCGTAGCCGGTCACGTTCTTGAAGAACCCGACGAAGCCGTGCCGCTTGAAGGTCAGCGAAACCCAGGTCACGTAGACGATCGCGGCCAGGACGGCCGGGTACGCGATGATCGACGACACCGGGAACTGCGCGAGCGGGATCACGGACCAGATGTTCATGATCCAGATGAAGAAGAACAACGAGACCATGAACGGGACGTACTTCTCGCCCTCACGCTTGCCGAGGGTCTCGTAGACGATGCCGCGGCGGACGAAGTCGTAGCCGGCCTCACCGACCATCTGCAGCTTGCCCGGCACCACCTTGGCCTTGCCGAAGGCCGCGTAGAAGAAGCCGATGACAAGGACGGTGGTGATGATGGCGAGCAGCATCACCTTGTTGAACTCGAACCCCCCGACCGTGGTGATCGGCTTGAAGAGGAACGAGTGCAGGCCCGGAGCCGGAAAACCACACCCGTTGTCGGACATGATCCGACAGCTCCAGTCAAAGGCGAGCTGGGTCTGGTCAGCACTCACCGCGGGCTCCTTCGGCGTGACGCATAGGTACGGCAACCTCGTTGTGTCGGCGCGGCGCGCAGCCGCGGATCGGCACCGGACTGGTGTTACGGATGTGAGAGCGGCTGGGGGGCATCGAGCCTCGCGTTCGAGCAGGCGTCAGCTCAGATGCCCGCGCCCGCGATGCCGCAGTTGGCACCGGACGATAGCAGGAGTTCCTACTGCCCTTTATCGCGCCCCTACTCGTCACGACGACGGTCCGGTCTTCTCGGGCTTCTCGCTCTTCGCGGAGTCCGGGTCGATGTAGAAGATCTTGGCCTTCATATGCGCACGAGCCTGCGCAGCCATCCACACGACGGTCGCGATGACGAGCCCGAGGGCGAACGTCTTCGGGTTGAAGAGAGAAGTGTCCTTGAAGACAGCAGCGAAGATCAGAAGCAGCAGCAGCTGAGCGCCATAAAGCATCAGGCCCATGGCCTGAAACAGCTGCGGGAGCGTTTTTGCCGTCCACTGAAGAACGAACAGGCCGATTCCCATGAAGAGGATGGCCAGCACGACGCCGACGGCCGCTCCGATGGCCCCCTTACCTCCGGCCACCACGCCACTGACGGCGACCACAACAGCACCAGCAGCGGCTGTGGGCACAGCGCACTGCAAGAGGTTCCGGGCGTCATTGGACGGCATGGCGGCAACTCCGCTTTCGCAGGGGGCAGGGGTGTCGTCATGGACGAGCGTAGTCCCGGGCTGAGTGGAGACCTCACACCAATGGACCGTCGCACTACGGTCCTTCGGCTCTATCCGGGGGGTTCTCGTGAACCGTATCACAAACTATTTGATGCAGTCTTTACCTGACGGTGTGCGGACAGTCACACATGAGAGTGAACCTGCGCGTCTGAGCGAGAACCGCGCCGAGATGTCTGGTATTGGGGCGCTTCGCACCCCCATCACCACCCCACGACTTGGCAATGCTCTCGTCAGATTCTTACCTTGTCCCCGCCTTGCGCCGGTCGGCCGGACGCGAACGGGCGCCGATGGCGGTCGCCCCGTTGACGCCACCGACCCCGGACACCACCGGGGTACGGCTCTCCGCCCCGACCGGCGTGTGCTGGTCCGCCGCGGACGCCGGCGTCGAGGCCTCCGGTGCGAGCGCCTCCACCGAGCCGCGGCGCCGGTAGCGCGGCGGCACGAAACGCTCCATCCAACGCGGGGCACGTGGCGTGAAGCGCGGCAGCAGGAGCAGGAGCAGACCGATCGCGCTCAGGAACACCACACCGAGCACGATCCACATGGACGCAGAGTTGACCGAATAGGCGAGGGCGCCGAAGGCGATCAGCGCCGACCAGAAGTACATGATCAGCACCGCGCGGCTGTGCGAGTGGCCGATTTCCAGCAGCCGATGGTGCAGGTGGCCGCGGTCGGCGGCGAACGGGGACTGGCCCCGCCAGGTGCGGCGCACGATCGCCAGGATCAGGTCGGCGGCCGGTACCGCGATGATCGTCAGCGGCAGCAGCAGCGGGATGTAGACGGGGACCGTCTGGTGCACGGCCTCCTTCTCGGAGCCCACGTACAGGTTGAGCGCGTCCGGGTCGACCTGGCCCGTGACGGAGATCGCACCGGCGGCCAGGACCAGGCCGATCAGCATGGAGCCCGAGTCGCCCATGAAGATCCGCGCGGGGTGCATGTTGTGCGGCAGGAAGCCCAGGCACATGCCCATCAGGATCGCCGAGAAGAGGCTGGCCGGGGCGGCGGCCTCGATGCCGTACGAGTACCAGATGCGGTAGGCGTACAGGAAGAACGCCGTGGCCGCGATGCAGACCATGCCGGCCGCGAGGCCGTCCAGTCCGTCGACGAAGTTGACCGCGTTGATGGTGATGACGACCAGGGCGACCGTGAGCAGGGTGCCCTGCCACTGGGTGAGCGCGACCGAGCCCACGCCCGGGACCGGCAGCCACAGGATCGTCAGACCCTGCACGACCATCACGCCCGCGGCGATCATCTGGCCGCCCAGCTTGATCAGGGCGTCGATCTCGAACTTGTCGTCCAGGACGCCGATCAGCCAGATCAGGGCGGCCCCGGACAGCAGTGCCCGGGGTTCGTTCGACGTCTCGAAGACCTGGTTGAGGTTGGTCAGGTGGTCGGCGACCAGCAGGCCCGCGCACAGGCCGAAGAACATCGCGATACCGCCGAGGCGCGGGGTCGGCTCCCGGTGCACGTCACGTGCCCGGATCTCCGGCATCGCTCCGGCCACGATCGCGAACTTCCGTACCGGCCCTGTCAGCAGATACGTCACCGCGGCCGTGATGCAGAGCGTCAGGAGGTATTCACGCACGGGCTTCCCCACAGGTCTCGCTGGCCATCTCAGCCCCACACCCTAGCGATGCGCGCATATGGGTGGGGACTTCCGGGTAGCGACGATGGTTGCACGAGTGTCTGTGCACCCTGGTGCGCCTACCCCGACTCAAGCGGGATACGGCGGAAATCCACCGGCCAGCTCCCGCACTTCTTCACGGGCTCTTGAGGGATCCGTCACGCCCCGGAGCACCCCGGCGAGCAGTCCGGCGATCCGGATCATCTCCGCCTCGCCCATGCCCTGGGTGGTGATCGCGGCCGTACCGAGCCTGAGTCCCCGGGCGTCGCCGTGCGGCAGCGCGCAGCAGTCCAGGACCAGGCCGGCCGCCGCGAGCCGGCCCCGGGCGGTGCGTCCGTCGACGCCGAGCGGCGCCGGGTCGGCGGTGATCAGGTGGGTGTCCGTGCCGCCGGTGGTGACGACCAGGCCCTCCACCGCCAGCCGGGCCGCCAGCACCCGCGCATTGGCCACCACCTGGTGGGCGTACGCGGCGAACGCCGGTGTCGCCGCCTCCCCGAACGCGACCGCCTTGGCGGCGATGGTGTGCATCTGCGCACCGCCCTGTGTGAAGGGGAACACGGCCCGGTCGACCCGTTCGGCCAGCTCCGCGCGGCACAGGATCAGACCGCCGCGCGGGCCGCGCAGCACCTTGTGGGTGGTCCCGCAGACGATGTCCGCGTACGGCACCGGGCTGGGGGCCGCTCCCCCGGCGACCAGGCCCAGGGGGTGCGCGGCGTCGGCGATGAGGTACGCGCCCACCTCGTCGGCGACCTCGCGGAAGAACGCGTAGTCGAGGTGGCGGGGGTAGGCGATCGAGCCGCACACGATCGCCTTGGGCCGGCGCGTGCGGGCCAGGGTGCGGACCTGCTCGTGGTCGACGAGCCCGGACTCGGCCTCGACGCCGTATCCGACGAAGTCGAACCAGCGGCCGGAGAAGTTGGCGGGCGAGCCGTGCGTGAGGTGCCCGCCGTAGGGCAGGCCGAGCGCGAGGACGGTGTCGCCGGGGCGGAGCAGGGCGGCGTAGGCGGCGAGCACCGCCGAAGAGCCCGAGTGGGACTGGACGTTGGCGTGGTCGGCGCCGAACAGGGCCGTGGCCCGGTCGACCGCGATGCGTTCGGCGACGTCCACGATCTCGCAGCCGCCGTGGTGCCGCGCCCCCGGGTAGCCCTCGGCGTACTTGTTGGCCAGGGGGGACCCGAGCGCGGCCAGCACGGCCGGGGACGTGAAGTTCTCGGCGGCGATCAGCTGGAGCGTCGTCGACTGCCGCTCCCGCTCCCCGAGCAGGATGTCGGCGAGCTCGGGGTCCTGGCGGCGCAGGACGTCGGCCTCGATGGCAGGGGTGACCGTCATGGTGGGCTCCGGGCGTCGACGGTGACGTACGACCAATGTAGGCCCGGGGCCTGCGGAGCGCTCGGCTGTTACGTCTTCGCGGGGACGCCGGTGAGGGCCGTGACGACCGGATCGAGGGCCTGGTGTATCTCGTCCCCGATGGAACGGAAGAACGTCAGGGGCGCGCCGTAGGGGTCGTAGACCTCGTCCGCCTCGGCGGTCGGCGCGAGCAGCCACCCGCGTAGAGCGGCCGCTGCGCGGACCAGGGCACGCGCGCGGATGACCACGCCCTCCTCCAGGGGCGGCAGGGTCGCCGGGTCGATGGCCTTGACCAGGCGGGTGAACTCCTTGAGCGTGAAGGTGCGCAGGCCCGCCGAGTGCCCCATGGAGATGACCTGCGCCCGGTGGTCCCGGGTGGCGGTCAGCACCAGGTCGGCGCGGATCACGTGCTCGTCGAGGAGCTCGCGCCCGGTGAAGCCGGAGGCGTCCGCGCCGAAGTCGGCCAGGACGGTCTCCGCGTGGGACTCCATGGGCGCGCCCTCGTGGCCCCAGGTGCCGGCGCTCTCCACGATCAGCCCGCCGCCCAGGATCCCGAGCCGCTCCCGCACGGCATGGCGGGTCAGCCGCTCGGTGATGGGCGAGCGGCACACGTTGCCGGTGCTGACGTGGAGGATGCGGAAGCTGTCACGCGGAAGCCCCACGAACGTCGTCGTGATCTCCGCCGCGCTTTCCCCGTTGCCTATGCCACGCCCCGATCCAGGGGCCGTCAATTCGCCACCTCGAGGTCGGGTACGACCTTTCGCAGCTCGTCCGCCGAGATGGCACCCGCGCGCAGCAGCAGCGGCACCTCACGGGTCACGTCGACGATCGACGACGGCACGATGCCGGGGGTCGGGCCCCCGTCGAGGTAGACGGAGACCGAGTCGCCCAGCATCTCCTGCGCGGCGTCGCAGTCCTCCGGCGCCGGGTGGCCGGTCAGGTTGGCGGAGGAGACGGCCATGGGACCGACCTCGGTGAGCAGCTCGATGGCGACCGGGTGCAGCGGCATGCGCACGGCGACCGTGCCACGGGTGTCCCCGAGGTCCCACTGGAGGGACGGCTGGTGCCGCGCGACGAGCGTCAGGGCACCCGGCCAGAAGGCGTCGACCAGCTCCCAGGCCAGCTCGGAGAAGTCCGTGACCAGGCCGTGCAGCGTGTTCGGGGAGCCGATGAGGACGGGGGTGGGCATGTTGCGGCCCCGGCCCTTCGCGTCCAGCAGGTCGGCGACCGCCTCCGAGGAGAACGCGTCGGCGCCGATGCCGTACACCGTGTCCGTCGGCAGCACCACGAGCTCGCCACGGCGGACGGCGGACGCTGCCTCGCGCAGACCGGTCACACGGTCGGTCGCGTCGTTGGTGTCGTATCGCCGTGCCATCTTTAGCTGGCCTCCTCGTACACGTGCTGCTGGGATGAAGTCCGCGAGGAACGCGGGGTGCCCGGTGTGCTCACGGCAGCGCCTTGCGGGCCGTGGCGAAGCGCGGGCGGTTGTTGAGGTCCGGGTGGTCGGCCGCGTCGGCCCAGCCCCGCTCCTCGGTGAAGATCCACGGCACCTGGCCGCCCTGGGTGTCCGCGTGCTCGACGACGACCACACCGCCCGGGCGCAGCAGCCGGTGCGCGGTGCGTTCCAGGCCGCGGATGAGGTCCAGGCCGTCCTCGCCGGAGAAGAGGGCCATGTCGGGGTCGTAGTCCCGCGCCTCGGGGGCGACGTACTCCCACTCGGTGAGCGGGATGTACGGCGGGTTGGTGATGACCAGGTCGACCTGTCCGTCCAGGTCCGGGAAGGCGGTGAGCGCGTTGCCCTGCCGCAGGTCGACCCTGGACCCCTCGACGTTCTTGCGGGTCCACTTGAGGGCGTCCTCGGACAGCTCCACGGCGTGCACGCGCGAGCGCGGCACCTCCTGGGCGAGGGCGAGCGCGATGGCGCCGGAGCCGGTGCACAGGTCGACGATGCACGGCTCGACGACGTCCATGGCCCGTACGGCGTCTATGGCCCAGCCGACCACGGACTCCGTCTCGGGCCGCGGCACGAACACCCCGGGGCCGACCTGGAGTTCCAGGTAGCGGAAGTAGGCGCGCCCGGTGATGTGCTGGAGCGGTTCGCGGGCCTCACGGCGGGCGATGACCTCCCAGTAGCGGGCGTCGAAGTCGGAGTCCTTGACGGAGTGCAGCTCGCCGCGCTTGACGCCGTGCACGAACGCGGCGAGTTCCTCCGCGTCGGTACGCGGCGAGGGCACGCCGGCGTCGGCGAGCCGCTGGGTGGCCTGGGCCACCTCCGCGAGCAGCAGGTTCACGCAAGTCCTCCGTATTACTCGTACGTGATCACTCGTACGTGCTCGTGCCTGCCTTACGCAGCCGCCAGCTTCGCCGCGGAATCCGCGTCGACACAGGCCTGGATCACCGCGTCGAGGTCGCCGTCCAGGACCTGGTCCAGGTTGTACGCCTTGAAGCCGACCCGGTGGTCCGAGATGCGGTTCTCCGGGAAGTTGTACGTGCGGATCTTCTCGGAGCGGTCGACCGTGCGGACCTGGCTGCGGCGGGCGTCGGCGGCCTCCCGCTCCGCCTCCTCCTGCGCCGCTGCGAGCAGCCTGGAGCGCAGGATACGCAGTGCCTGCTCCTTGTTCTGCAGCTGGCTCTTCTCGTTCTGGCAGGAGGCGACGACTCCGGTCGGGAGGTGCGTGATGCGCACGGCGGAGTCGGTGGTGTTGACGGACTGTCCGCCGGGCCCGGAGGACCGGTAGACGTCGATGCGGAGGTCGTTCGGGTTGATCTCCACGTCGACCTCCTCGGCCTCGGGTGTGACGAGCACACCGGCCGCGGAGGTGTGGATACGGCCCTGGGACTCCGTGGCGGGCACGCGCTGCACGCGGTGCACGCCGCCCTCGTACTTCAGGCGCGCCCAGACGCCCTGGCCGGGCTCGGTGGCGCCCTGGCCGCCCTTGGTCTTCACCGCGACCTGGACGTCCTTGTAGCCGCCCAGCTCGGACTCGGTGGCGTCGATGATCTCGGTCTTCCAGCCGACGCGCTCGGCGTAGCGCAGGTACATGCGGAGCAGGTCGCCGGCGAACAGGGCCGACTCGTCGCCGCCCGCGCCCGCCTTGATCTCGAGGATGACGTCCTTGTCGTCGCTGGGGTCGCGCGGGACCAGCAGCAGGCGCAGCTTCTCCGTGAGTTCCTCGCGCTGCCGTTCCAGGTCCTTGACCTCGGACGCGAAGTCGGGGTCGTCGGCGGCCAGTTCACGCGCGGCCTCGATGTCGCCGCCCGTCTGCGTCCAGGAGCGGTACGTGGCGACGATGGGGGTGAGCTCGGCGTACCGCTTGTTCAGCTTGCGCGCGTTGGCCTGGTCGGCGTGGACCGACGGGTCGGCGAGCTTCTTCTCCAGGTCGGCGTGCTCGGCGACGAGTTCCTCGACGGCCTCGAACATCTTGGGGCTCCTGTGTACGGCGGGGGTGAAGGGCGGGCGACCAAAAACGCCGGTCCCGGAGCGCCCGGTGAGGGAGCGCGTCCGTGGACCGGCGCTAGGGCCTGCCCGGCGGATCAGGTCGGAGGAAAGCCGCCGTACCTGTCAGTGCCGGTGAGCGGGGCCTGGTGCGTGCAGCGACAACGCCGCAGATGTGCGTGCCAGGCCCCGCGTCTCCGACAGGATCCGCCGGGCAGGCCCTAGGAGGCTCGCTACTTCTTGGAGCCGGCGGCCTTGCCGAAGCGGGCCTCGAAGCGGGCCACACGGCCACCGGTGTCGAGGATCTTCTGCTTGCCCGTGTAGAACGGGTGGCACTCGGAGCAGACATCGGCGCGGATGGTGCCGGACTCGATGGTGCTGCGGGTGGTGAACGACGCGCCGCAGGTGCAGCTGACCTGCGTCTCGACGTACTCGGGGTGGATGTCGCGCTTCAAGGTGTCTCCTAGATTCGGGAGGGCGCCGGGTCGCTGCCGCGGGGTGCGGGAGCGTGAACCGGGGCCGACGTACCAGTCTGCCAGGACTGGGGCCTACTCCCAAAACCGGGGGTTGTTGTGATCTATTCCCCCGCGGGCCGGTGGGGGTGTTCGCGCGGTTCCCCGCGTCCCTTGGGGACGTGCCGTCAGGGTGCGGTCACGACACCCTTGGCCTCACCTGTCGCCGAGCCCGACGTGGCCGACTTCGGGATCGGCTTGTCGTTCTCCAGGGCCTTCCAGATCTGGTCGGCCTTCTTCTTCTGGAGGAGGACGCGGTTGGGGTCGGCCGGGTCGTAGGCCACCGGCATCGTGACCATGTGCATCTGGGACGGGCTGATGCTCTTGAGGCCGTTCGCGAAGGACGCGAGCTTGTTGACCGTACCGAGGTCGGAGTCCGCCGTCACCGTCTTGGTCGCGGTTTCCGCGAGGTCGAGCAGCTTCTTCGGGTTCGAGAAGACGCCGACGTCCTTGATCTGGTTGACCAGGGCCTTGATGAAGGCCTGCTGGAGCTGGATGCGGCCCAGGTCGGAGCCGTCGCCGACACCGTGCCTGGTGCGGACCAGGCCGAGGGCCTGCCTGCCGTCGAGCGTGTGGGTGCCGGCCTTCAGCTTCAGGTGGCTGTCGGGGTCGTCGATGCCCTTGGTCGTGGTGATCTCGACGCCGCCGAGGTCGTCGATGAGCTTCTGGAAGCCGGCGAAGTCGACCTCCAGGTAGTGGTCCATGCGCAGGTCGGTGATCGACTCGACGGTCTTCACGGCACAGGCGGCCCCGCCGGTGGAGTACGCGGAGTTGAACATCACGCTCTGGGCGGCGGGGTGGTCGTCGCCCTGGGTGTCCGTGCAGGAGGGGCGGTCGATCAGGGTGTCGCGCGGGATGGAGACGACACTGGCCTTCTTGTGGCCCTTGTAGATGTGCACGATCATCGCCGTGTCGGAGCGAGCGCTGCCGTCGTCGGTGCCGCCGCCGAGCTTCTTGTTGCCTCCGGCGCGGGTGTCGGAGCCGAGGACGAGGATGTTCTCGGAGCCGTTGTCGGCCTTCTTGGGCCGGTCCGTGCCGAGAGCCTGGTCGATGTCGACGCTCTTGAGGTTGCCGTTGAGCTTGAAGTACAGGTAACCGGCTCCGGCGCCACCCAGCACGACGATGCCCGCGGTGGTCCAGGCCGTGATCATCAGGCCTTTGCGGCGTCTCGGGGGCTTGCGCCGCCGGCCCTTGCCGCGGTCGCGCGCTCCGTCGGTGCCGTTACTTCCCGGTATGCCCGGATCCGGCGTGCTCTCGGCAGACATGTACTCCTCAGCTCTTCTACGGTCGCTTACCCCCTGCGGTCAGTGCCAGGCGTGGCCGAAATGAACCTTCCTCGCACTATCGTCGCCCCACCAGGTCAGACGGGGAAACTCGGGAAAGGGTTGCACAACGGACTGTGCCCACCGTGTACGACGGTGGGCACAGTGCGTGTTCGGCGCGGCGGGATGTACCCCACTCACCTGCAATTTCAGCCGAAGATGTCGTACTGCTTGAAATCGGTGCCGACGGACTTGCGTGTGGTGAAGATCTCGCTGGTCCCCTTGCCGGTGCCGGCGTACAGGTAGAGCGTGCCGCCGGGGGTGCGGGCGAGGAAGTCGGCCTTGCCGTCGCCGGTGACGTCACCGGGCGCGTCGAAGGCGTTGTAACCGTCCCATGTGCGCACCTTGACCCGGGCCGAGAACGCGCCCGAGCCGGCCTTGCCGGTGCCCTTGTACAGGTAGAGGTAGCTGCCGGACTTGCTGCGGGCGATCAGGTCGGTCTTGCCGTCCCCGTTGAAGTCGCCCTTGCCCCGCACGGAGTTGTACTGGTTCCAGCCGGAGCCGACCTGCACGCGGGACGCGAAGGTGCCGTTGCCCTTGCCCGGGTAGATCCACATCACGCCCGCCGAGTCGACCGAGAGCAGGTCGGGCAGGTAGTCGCCGGTGACGTCACCGGGGGTGATGATCCGGGTGCGGGTCTTCCAGTTGTCGGCGATCTGCTTGGTGCTCCAGCTGCCACTGGAGATGACGTAGTGCGTCCAGAAGACGTCCCCGTCGCTGCTGCGCCGGTAGACCAGGTCCTGGTATCCGTCGCGGTCGAGGTCGGTCTGCAGGACGACGTTGACGCCGTCCCAGTTGCCCCAGGACTGGCGGGCGGCGAACGACGTGCCGTTGGAGTCCTTGGAGTAGCCGGTCTTGGTGGAGGCGTTGCGCACCCACAGGTCAGCCTTGTGGTCACCGCTGATGTTGGTGTCGTCGAGGCGCGGGTAGGCGGCGCCCACGTACGTGCTGACCTTGCTGAAGACGCTGTACGCGCCCTTGGCGACGCAGTCGGTCACACCCCAGGACACGACACCGACGATCCGGTTGTTGACGACCAGGGGGCCGCCGGAGTCGCCGTTGCAGGCCGAGACGGTGCCGGTGTCGCTGCCGGTGGCGGGCTTGCCCGCGCAGACCATGTGGCCCTTGACGAAGTCGGCGCCGTACGCACCGGAGCACGTCGTGTCGGACTGCATGGGCAGCGTGGCCGTCTTCAGCGTCTCGGAGATGTCGTCGCTGGTGGAGCTGGTGCGGCCCCAGCCGTAGACCTTGGCACTGGTGCCGGCCTGGTACGACGTGGTGTCGCCGGACGTCGTCATGCGGATCGGGGTGGCCTTGACCGGGACGGGCAGGGTCAGCACCGCGATGTCGTTGTCGATGGTCGTCGCGCTGTACGACGGGTGGTTCCACTGCCGCCAGACGCCGGTGACGGTGCCGCCGTGCAGGTCGGTGCCGTCGGCGGAGGGCAGCTGGGAGGTGCCGGTGATGACGGCGCCGTTGGCGTTCCAGTTGTAGCCCTTGACGCAGTGCGCGGCGGTGAGGATCTTCGTCGGCGCGACGACGGCGCCGCCGCAGAAGAAGCCGATGTCGTCGCTGGTGCCGGAGGTGCCCCGGTCGTCGTAGTAGTGGAGCTGCGCCATCCACGGGGCCGTGCTGATGGTGGTCTCGTTGCCACCGATGATCTTGGGGTCGATGCTACCGGCGACGGTGCCCGCGGTGAGCGAGGACTTGCTCGTCTTGCCGGCGACGTCGTCACCGGCCATGGCGCCCGCGACGCGCTTCTCCAGCTCGGCGAGCGACGGCGAGCTGACGGCGGGCTTGACCGTCGGCTGCGGCAGCGGGGTGGCCGCGTCGGCGGACGTCGTCAGCAGCGCGCCGGCGACGGCGGCGGCGACACCCGCCGCGGCGACGGGCAGTGCGATGCGTATCCGGCGTCTGTGACGACCGCCCCCGGGCATGGGTGTACCCACGTATGTCCCCCCTCGGGATCACAAGTTCGAAGAGAGCGTGATCCTACCCGCACACGAACAGCACAGAGGGCCGCCCCCGGTTCGGGGAGCGGCCCTCTTGTGCGGTGCTTGCCTCAGCCGACGTACCTCAGTCGCCGTTGCCCGGCGTCGGGGTGGTCTTCTGGATCTGCATCAGGAACTCGGCGTTCGACTTCGTCTGCTTCATCTTGTCGAGCAGCAGCTCGACCGCCTGCTGCTGGTCGAGGGCGTGCAGCACCCGGCGCAGCTTCCAGACGATGGCGAGCTCGTCGGGGGCCAGCAGGATCTCTTCCTTACGGGTGCCGGACGCGTCGACGTCCACCGCCGGGAAGATGCGCTTGTCGGCGAGCTTCCGGTCGAGCTTGAGCTCGGCGTTGCCGGTGCCCTTGAACTCCTCGAAGATCACCTCGTCCATGCGGGACCCGGTGTCCACCAGCGCGGTGGCGAGGATGGTCAGCGAACCGCCGTCCTCGATGTTGCGGGCCGCACCGAAGAAGCGCTTCGGCGGGTACAGGGCGGTCGAGTCGACACCACCGGACAGGATGCGGCCGGAGGCCGGGGCGGCGAGGTTGTACGCACGGCCCAGACGGGTGATCGAGTCGAGCAGCACGACCACGTCGTGACCCAGCTCCACCAGGCGCTTGGCGCGCTCGATGGCGAGCTCCGCGACCGTGGTGTGGTCCTCGGCGGGGCGGTCGAAGGTCGAGGAGATGACCTCGCCCTTCACCGACCGCTGCATGTCGGTGACCTCTTCCGGACGCTCGTCGACGAGGACGACCATCAGGTGGCACTCGGGGTTGTTGTGCGTGATCGCGTTGGCGATCGCCTGCATGATCATGGTCTTGCCGGTCTTCGGCGGGGCCACGATCAGACCGCGCTGGCCCTTACCGATCGGCGACACGAGGTCGATGATGCGGGTGGTGAGCACGCCCGGGTCCGTCTCCAGGCGGAGGCGGTCCTGCGGGTACAGCGGGGTGAGCTTGTTGAACTCCGGGCGGCCGCGGCCGTGTTCGGGGGCCATGCCGTTGACGGAGTCCAGGCGGACCAGCGCGTTGAACTTCTCGCGGCGCTCGCCCTCCTTGGGCTGACGGACCGCACCGGTGATGTGGTCGCCCTTGCGCAGGCCGTTCTTGCGGACCTGGGCGAGGGAGACGTACACGTCGTTCGGACCGGGCAGGTAGCCGGAGGTCCGGATGAACGCGTAGTTGTCGAGGATGTCGAGGATGCCCGCGACGGGGATCAGGACGTCGTCCTCGTTGATCTGCGGCTCGGTGGCCATGTCGTCGCGGCCACGACGGCCACGGCGGTCGCGGTAGCGGCCGCGACGGCCACGACGGCCGCCCTCGAAGTCGTCGTCGTCCTGCTGGCCGCGGTCCTGGCGGCCGCCGCCCTGCTGGTTCTGCTGCTGGCCGCGCTGGCCGCCGCCCTGCTGGTCGTCGCCCTTGCCGCCACGGCGGTCACGGTCCCGGCCTCCGCGGTCACCACGGTCGCCGCGGTCGCCGCGGTCACGGCGGTCGCGACGACGGCCCTCACCGCCGTCACCGCCGTCGGACTTGGCGTCGTTGTTCTGCGACTGCGTCTCGGCCTTGGTGTCGTTCTTCGCCTCGGCGACGACGGTCTCCGTGGCGGAAGCCGGGGCTCCGGCCTCGGCGGTGGCCCGGCGGCGACGGCGCTCGGGCGCGTCCTCGCCCGCGCTCGCGCGCGACCCGTCGCGGGAGGGGCCGCCGGCCGGCTGGCCGGGGATCTCGATCTGCTGCTGGGCCACGGCCTTTTCGGCCTGGTCCGCGGGGGCCGGGGAGGCCTCCTTCGCGTCCGCCTTCTTGTCCGCCTTCTCGGCGTTGTCGCCCGTACGGGTCCGCGAGGTGGCGCGGCGCTTGGGCTTGGTCTCGGCGGGGGCGTCGGCCTTCGCGGCCGGAGCGGCGCCGCCGGACGCCTGCGCCTCCTTGATGACCTCGATCAGCTGGCTCTTGCGCATACGCGCGGTGCCCCTGATGCCGAGGCCGGATGCGACCTGCTGCAGCTCGGCCAGCACCATGCCCTCGAGGCCGGTACCGCGGCGCCGCCGGGAGCCGGCACCGGTGGCAGGCGCGGAGGCGTCCGTGGCGGGCGCGGCAGCGGTCTCCTCGACACGTGCGCCCATCAGATCGGTGGTGTCGCTCACGAAGGGTCCTTCCCTGGAGCGGACGTCGGCCTGTCTGGCTCGGCGACCGGTTGTGCTGTCCGGCTTCGGTCCGTGTGGTGTGAACCGTGCCGGGGCGGTGGTCCGCCTAAGCGGCGGAGGAATCTGGTGATGGCGCTTCCTTGAGCCGTGGCACTCAGTGTCAGTGTCACGCGGCGTGGTCGCACCGGTTCCGGAGCGTGCCCTGCGCCCCGCTCAGTGTCCTCGTACGGCGTACGGTCCGACGTACGGAACACAGTGCGGCTTGGGGGGCTCCCGGAAGAATGTCTGTCCCGGACGGGGACACGAGGCACCTCGCCATGGTGGGGTCGGGTGCAGACTTGAGGTTAACACTACCGGATCCAACAAACATTCCCCCTCTCGAAATCCGGTAATCGAGCGCTTTCAGATGTCACCGGAGGTCGCGAGCGGCAGCACGCTCGCGCCCCGCTGGTCCAGGCGCAGCCGGTTCGCGGCCCAGTCCGCGCCCGCCAGGGCCTCGACCTTGTCGGCGGTCTCCGCGTCGGCCAGCGCCATGACCGTCGGCCCGGCCCCGGAGATGACCGCGGGGATGCCGTCGCCCCGCAGCCGCTCCACCAGTGCCGCGCTCTCGGGCATGGCGGGGGCGCGGTACTCCTGGTGCAGGCGGTCCTCGGTGGCCGGCAGCAGCAGTTCGGGGCGGCGCGTCAGGGCCTCGACGAGCAGGGCGGCCCGGCCGGCGTTGGCGGCGGCGTCGACGTGCGGGACGGTGCGCGGGAGCAGGCCGCGCGCCGTCTCCGTGAGTACCGGCTTTCCGGGGACGAAAACCACCGGAACGATGGAATCCGAGGGGTCCATCCTGATCGCGCGCGCCGCGCCGCCCTCCATCCAGGACAGCGTGAAGCCGCCCAGCAGGCACGCGGCGACGTTGTCGGGGTGGCCCTCGATCTCGGTGGCGAGCTCCAGCAGCGCGGTGTCGTCGAGCTTGGCGTCGGCCCCTATGGTCACGGCGCGGGCGGCGACGATCCCGGCGCAGATGGCGGCCGAGGACGAGCCGAGGCCCCGTCCGTGCGGAATGCGGTTGGCGCAGACGATCTCCAGACCGCGCGGTTGTCCGCCGAGCAGGTCGAAGGCGGTGCGCAGGGAACGGACGAGCAGGTGCTTCTCGTCGCGCGGGAGCGTTTCGCTTCCCTCACCCGCGATGTCGATGTGCAGCCCGGAGTCGGCCACCCGGACGACCACGTCGTCGTACAAGCCCAGCGCGAGGCCGAGGGCGTCGAAGCCCGGGCCGAGGTTGGCGCTGGTGGCGGGGACGCGCACCCGGACGGCGGCGGCGCGGAACGCTGGACCGGCCATCGCTCGATGACTCTCCTTGAGCTGCGGTGATTGTCGAATGACGTTCAGTGGACATTCGATGGCGTACGAGAACCCTGGGGGCCGCTGCCGACCGGGACGGCCGGCCGCTGCCCGGCCGCGGAGACGGCGCGGCGCCCTGCTCATGCGGAGGCATATGCGGCGGGCGGGTTCAGTACAGCCTATCGAAGGAAGGTTCTGTGGCGACATAGGGCGCACAGGAGGCGCACGATGCGTGTCGTAAGCCCCCTGTGCACCCCCCGTAGGGAACTTCCCCCGGCAGGCGCGGTCTTACGCCGGACCATGTCGGGCGCAGCACCGGCGCTCGGTGCATAGGCGCACGTCAGGCCGGTTCGAGCGCCGTCAGGCGAGACCCAGGCGCTCCGCCGCGGCCGCGGAGTCGACGGGTACGGTGACCGGCTGCGGGGCACCGGCGACGGCCCAGTCGGGATCCTTCAGCCCGTTGCCGGTGACGGTGCACACGATCCGCTGCCCCGGGTCGACCTTGCCCTGCTCGGCGGCCTTCAGCAGACCGGCGACGGACGCGGCCGACGCCGGCTCGACGAAGACGCCCTCCTGCGACGCCAACAGCCGGTAGGCGCGCAGGATCTCACGGTCCGTCACCTCGTCGATGGCACCGCCCGACTCGTCCCGCGCGGCGAGCGCGAACTGCCAGGAGGCCGGGTTGCCGATGCGGATGGCCGTGGCGATGGTCGAGGGGTCCTTGACGACCTCGCCGCGCACGATCGGGGCACTGCCGGAGGCCTGAAAACCCCACATCCGGGGCTTCCGGCTCGCCACGCCGTCGCGGGCGTACTCCGTGTAGCCCTTCCAATAGGCCGTGATGTTGCCCGCGTTGCCGACGGGCAGGACGTGGATGTCGGGCGCGTCGCCGAGCATGTCCACGATCTCGAAGGCGGCCGTCTTCTGACCCTCGATACGGACCGGGTTGACCGAATTGACCAGTGCCACGGGGTAGTTGTCGCTCAGGCCGCGCGCCAGTGTCAGGCAGTCGTCGAAGTTGCCGTCGACCTGGAGGATCTTCGCGCCGTGCACGAGGGCCTGCCCCATCTTGCCGAGGGCGATCTTGCCCTGCGGCACGAGCACCGCACAGACCATCCCGGCCCGCACGGCGTACGCGGCGGCGGAGGCCGACGTGTTGCCGGTGGAGGCGCAGATGACCGCCTTCGCCCCCTCCTCCTTGGCCCGGGTGATGGCCATGGTCATGCCGCGGTCCTTGAAGGACCCGGTGGGGTTCGCACCCTCCACCTTGAGGTGGACCTCGCAGCCCGTGCGCTCGGAGAGCACCTGCGCGGGGACGAGGGGCGTACCGCCCTCACGGAGCGTCACGACCGGCGTGCTGTCGGATACCGGCAGCCTGTCCCGGTACTCCTCGATGATTCCGCGCCACTGGTGGGTCATTGCTGGTTACTCTCCTTCAACCCGCATGATGCTGGCGACACCACGCACGGTGTCGAGCTTGCGCAACGCCTCGACGGTCCCGGTGAGGGCGGCGTCGGACGCACGGTGCGTGACGACGACGAGGGAGGCCTCGCCGTCCTTCCCCGACTGGCGAACCGTATCGATCGAGACTCCGTGCTCGGCGAAGACGGTCGCGACCTGGGCGAGAACACCCGGTTTGTCAGCTACGTCGAGGCTGATGTGGTACCGCGTGACGACGTCGCCCATCGGGGACACCGGCAGTGCGGCGTAGGCGGACTCGCCCGGTCCGGTCGCGCCGCCGATCCGGTTGCGGCAGACGGCGACGAGATCGCCGAGGACGGCCGAGGCGGTGGGGGAACCGCCCGCACCGGGACCGTAGAACATGAGCTGACCGGCGGCGTCCGACTCGACGAAGACGGCGTTGTAGGCGCCGCGGACGGAGGCCAGCGGGTGGCTCAGCGGGATCATCGCGGGGTGCACGCGCGCGGTGACGGACTGCCCGTCCTCGGCCCGCTCGCAGATGGCGAGCAGCTTGATGGTGCAGCCCATCTCCTTCGCGGAGGCGAAGTCGGCCGCGGTCACCTCGGTCATGCCCTCGCGGTAGACGTCGTCGAGGCGCACGCGCGTGTGGAAGGCGATGCCGGCGAGGATCGCGGCCTTGGCGGCGGCGTCGAAACCCTCGACGTCGGCGGTCGGGTCGGCCTCGGCGTACCCCAGGGCGGTGGCCTCGTCGAGGGCCTCCTGGTATCCCGCGCCCGTCGAGTCCATCTTGTCGAGGATGAAGTTCGTGGTCCCGTTGACGATGCCCATCACCCGGTTGATCTTGTCGCCGGCGAGGGACTCGCGCAGCGGCCGGACCAGCGGGATGGCACCGGCGACGGCGGCCTCGTAGTAGAGGTCCTTGCCGTGCTGCTCGGCGACGGCGTGCAGGGCCGCGCCGTCCTGGGCGAGCAGCGCCTTGTTGGCGGAGACGACGGAGGCGCCGTGCTCGAAGGCGGTGGTGATGAGGGACCGGGCGGGCTCGATGCCTCCGATGACCTCGACCACGACGTCGATGTCGCCGCGTTTGACCAGGGCGGTGGCGTCGGTGGTGACGAGCTCGGGGGCGATGCCCTCGCGCACCCGGTCGGGCCGCCGTACGGCCACACCCGCGAGTTCCACCGGGGCCCCGATGCGGGCCGTGAGGTCGTCGGCGTGCGTCGTCATGATGCGCGCCACCTCTGAGCCGACCACTCCACAGCCCAGCAGCGCCACCTTCAGCGGACGCGTACGCATCATCCGACCTCGTTTCCTCTTTACCGTCTACGGTGGAACCAGTCTCACTCACCGGACGGGAGTTTCTGCCCCCGGTCCGGATCGTGAGATGTCTATTTCATTTTCACGGGGGTGGAAGACAGGAGATCTTCCGCCGCCGGCGTTTCGGCCTCTGTCCCTCAGCCCACGTCCAGACGCAGCAGGTCCTCCTCGGTCTCGCGGCGGACGATCACCCGGGCCGCACCGCCCTCGACGGCGACGACCGGCGGGCGCAGCACGTGGTTGTAGTTGCTGGCCATGGAGCGGCAGTACGCGCCGGTGGCCGGCACGGCGACCAGGTCGCCCGGTGCCAGGTCGGACGGCAGGAACGCGTCCTTGACCACGATGTCCCCGCTCTCGCAGTGCTTGCCGACGACCCGGGCGAGCATCGGCTCGGCGTCGGAGGTGCGGGAGACCAGCGCGACGCTGTACTCGGCGTCGTACAACGCGGTGCGGATGTTGTCCGACATGCCGCCGTCGACGGAGACGTAGGTCCGCAGCCCGTCGAGGGGCTTGACGGTGCCGACCTCGTAGAGGGTGAACGCGGTCGGCCCGACGATGGCGCGCCCCGGCTCCACGGAGATACGGGGGGTGCGCAGCTTCGCGGCCTCGCACTCGCGGGTGACGATCTCGGTGAGCGCCTTGGCGATCTCGTGCGGCTCGCGCGGGTCGTCGTCACTGGTGTACGCGATCCCGAGCCCGCCGCCGAGGTCGATCTCGGGCAGCTCGACACCGTGCTCGTCGCGGATGTCCTTGAGCAGCCCGACCACCCGGTGGGCGGCCACCTCGAACCCGGACATGTCGAAGATCTGCGACCCGATGTGGCTGTGGATGCCGACCAGCTCGAGACCGTCGAGCTGCAGCGCCCGCCGTACGGCCTCGGCGGCCTGCCCGCCGGCCAGCGGGATGCCGAACTTCTGGTCCTCGTGGGCCGTGGCGATGAACTCGTGGGTGTGGGCCTCGACACCGACGGTGATGCGGATGAGGACCTTCTGCCGCTTCCCGAGGCCCTGCGCGATGTGGGCGACGCGCACGATCTCCTGGAACGAGTCGAGCACGATGTGCCCCACACCGGCCTCGACGGCCCGGGTGATCTCGCCGACGGACTTGTTGTTGCCGTGGAAGGCGATGCGGTCGGCGGGCATGCCGGCGGAGAGGGCGGTGGCCAGCTCGCCGCCAGAGCAGACGTCGACGTTCAGCCCCTCCTCGTGGAGCCAGCGCACGACGGCACGGGACAGGAACGCCTTGCCCGCGTAGAAGACGTCCGCGTCGGTCCCGAAAGCGGTGCGCCAGGCACGCGCACGGGCCCGGAAGTCGGCCTCGTCGAGGACGTAGGCGGGGGTGCCGAACTCCTCGGCGAGCCGGGTGACGGGAATGCCGCCTACGGTCACGACTCCGTCGTCGTCACGCGTCACGGTCTGGGCCCACACCTTGGGGTCCAGCGCGTTGAGGTCGGAGGGCGGGGCGGAGTAGTGGCCCTCGGGAAGGACATCGGCGTGACGGGGCCCGGCGGGGTGTGCGGATCGGCTCATGATCTGTTCGTGTCTCTCAGAGGTGGTCGGGTGCGTCGATGCCGAGCAGGGACAGGCCGCCGGCCAGCACCGTCCCGGCGGCTTCGGCGAGCGCGAGCCGGGCACGATGGGCGGCCGAGGGTTTCTCCTCACCGCGGGGCAGCACGGCGGGGAGCAGGGGCATCGCGGCATCGGCGACGGCGATGAGGTGCCGGGCCAGGCGGTCGGGGGTGTGCTGCGTGGCGGTGGCGGCGAGGACGCGGGGATGGTCGCCGAGTACGGCGATCAGCGCTTCCGCTTCGCTCACGGGACCGGGCTCGGGGTGGAAGCCGAGGTCGGCGGCGTTGCGCAGGAGGGCCCGGGTGCGGGCATGGGCGTACCGGACGCGGAAGAGGGGGTTGGTCTCCCGCTGGACGAGGTGGTCACCGGGGATCCGGGGCCGGTCGTGGGGGGCGGGGTGCAGCAGCGCCCAGCGGGCGGCGTCCCGGCCGAGCGGCAGGGGGTCGGCGGGGGCCGGGACGGGCTGGACGGTGACGGACCGGTCGGGGACGACACGTGGCCCCCGGGTGGTGATGTCCGCCCCGAGGACGGACTTCCACTCCGGGGCGGTCGGTCCGGTGCACGAGACACGGACGACATCCCCCTGGCTGCGCGCCAGACGGGCAACGACGTCCGTGACCACGACGGCACGCACCTCCGCCCGGCAGCAGATCTCGAGGGCGATCCCGCTGAACCCGTTCTCCGTGTGCCCGTAGCGCCGCCCGCGCCGCAAAATCTCCTCGACCAGGTCGCCGGAGGCGGTGCCCTGCAGGCTGACGTTGAGGAAGCCGGGCCCGGTGACGACGACGTCGGCGAACCGCTGCTCGTCGAGGAGCCGCGCCCGCAGGACCTCGGCCACGTCACGCGGCGGCCGGCCCGCCGCGCGTGCCAGCTGGAGAGCGATGCTGGTGGCGTAGTCGCCACAGCCCCCCGGCCCCGGCGGAGCGACCACGGCCCGCTCCGGCACGGTCACGCTGAGCTCACCCTCGTCGACGGCACGGCGCACGGCGTGCAGCACGGTGCGGGAGAGCTCGGCGGGGGTCACGGGACAAGCGTATGGGAGGGAGGGGGTGGGTATGCGAGCCGGTTTCCGTACGGTCCGGGATGTGGACGGCGGCCGTTCATCGAGAGCTGCCCTCGCATCCGCTACGGCACGGCTGTTTCCCGCTACGGCACGGCCTGCTTCCCGCTACGGCACGGCCTGCTTCCCGCTACGGCAGGCTGTACCCGCTACGGCACGGCGGGTAGATCCACTTCCCTCGCCTGCTCCTTCGTCGGCCCCTTGGCCTGCCCGTGCACCGTCGGCCCCTCGGCCTGCCCGTGCACCTGCTCCTCCGTTGCCCCCTGTGCGAGTTGCCTCGCATGGCCGCCACCGCCGTCGGGGTCGGGGCCGCCACCGCGCTGACGCCCCCCGCCGCGGGCCCGATCGACCAACTGGCGCACCATGCGGACCAGTTCGGCAGGCTCGAAGGGTTTGGCGAGGAACGCGTCGACGCCCACTTCGAGACCGGCCTCGATCTCGTGGTGGCCGCAGGCGCTGACGATGGCGAGGGGCGTGTCCTGGGTCCGCGGGTCGGCCCGGAGGCGAGCGGCGGTCCGGATCCCATCGAGCCGGGGCATGACGACGTCGAGGGTCACGACATCGGGCCGCACATGGTGAACGACTTCAAGACACTCGGCACCGTCGGCCGCGGTCACGACCTCCAGCCCCTCCAGCTCGAGGTTGACCCTGATCAACTGCCGGATGACCTTGTTGTCGTCCACAACAAGCACCCGACCCGACGCGCCTGGCACAACTCGAGAGTAGGTCGGCCCCGGCCATCGCGTCCGGGTTTTCCCCACTTCCACCCCGCACGAACGACTCACATCCCCGCCCCCGACAGCGGAAACCCGTTCATGACCACCCCATGGGAGCTGGTAGTGTTCTACCCGTCGCCGCGAGCAACGCGACCGACACGCCCCCGTAGCTCAGGGGATAGAGCAACGGCCTCCGGAGCCGTGTGCGCAGGTTCGAATCCTGCCGGGGGCACTCGTCTGGTTTGAGACCAGGGCGGATGCCGACAGAGGGCAGGAGTCAGTTTCACTGGCTCCGCCCTCTTTTGCGTGCCCGGCAGCCTCATGCTTCGTCCCTTCTCCTGCGCACAGCGCCAGACGACGAAACTTGATGCGGCGATCATCACGATGGGCCAGGCCGGGTAGTGCGGCCGGGAGAGGGAGTTGGCGATGATGACGTGGCCCGCTTTGGCCACGCCGGTGATTCGGGCTCACGTGGACGCCGCGAACAGGCCGGAGCTGACGACGAGGGCGACGACGCCCAGGGCTGTGTGGATGCAGCCCTGGGCCGTCAGGTCGAACGTCAAGATGTACGTCCGCGGCGTGGCGAAGATGTCTTCGCCACGCCGCGCTGGATGTCGATGATGCCGGTGACCATCAGCATGGTGGGCGCGAACACCGTCACGCCGGTGGCCCCTTCGTTGTGTGACGTGCCGCGCCGTCCTCCGTGCGTGGCGGTCCTGCCTCGCTACCGCGTTCTCAGGTCGTCCGGTGAGGGGTGGCCGCCGGCCAGGACCAGTTCCTTCGCCCTGCGGAACTCCTCGTCCGTGATGTCGCCGCGGGCGCGGATCTCGGACAGCTTGGCGAGGTCGTCGACGCTGCCGGACCGGGTGTCGCCGCCCTTGGCGGTTTCCCGGACGTAGCTTTCGAACGCCTCCTGCTGGGCGCGTGCCTGGGCGACCTCGCGGCGGCCCATGTTCTTGCCGCGGGCGATCACGTAGATGAAGACCCCGAGGAACGGCAGGACGCAGCAGAACACCAGCCAGCCGGCCTTCGCCCAGCCGCTCATGGAGTCGTCCCGGAAGATGTCGACGACGATCCGGAACAGCAGGACGAACCACATGATCCACAGGAAGACCCAGAACACCGTCCAGAAGGCGCTCAACAGCGGAAAGTCGTAGGCGAGGTACGTCTGCGCGCTCATGTTCGTCCTCCGTTCCGGGCGCGATCGGCGCGGGGTGGCCCCGGCCGGTGGCGCGTGCTGCTCTCAGCGTGCCCACGGCAAAGAGGGGGAGCTTCACCCGTGAAGGGTGAGGTTCAGGGACTGGAGAATTGCCACTTTCGCCCCATTCGCACCATTGCTCTACGGTGGAGGGGAACGACGCTGCTCATCCCCCTCACCGATCATCGAGGTGACGGTCATGACCGAGACCACTCAGCGCAAGACCACAGCGGGCAGGCAGGACGGGGCACCATCGCAGGGCGGCAGGGGCGCTCCCGGCGCCCGCGGGAGCACCACCATCGCGGACACGGTGGTTGCGAAGATCGCCGGTATGGCGGCCCGGGAGATTCCCGAGGTGCACAACCTCGGCGGAAGCATGACCAGGGCCTTCGGGGCCGTCCGTCAGCGGGTGCCGGGCGGGGGCAGCGGGGTCACCCAGGGGGTGAAGGTCGAGGTGGGCGAGCGCCAGGCCGCCGTCGATCTCGATCTGGTCGTCGAGTACGGCGCCGCCATCGCCGACACGGCCGCGGACGTGCGGACCAACGTCATCAACGCGGTGGAGCGGATGACCGGACTGGAGGTCGTGGAGGTCAACATCGCCGTCGGCGACGTCCACCTGCCGGACGAGGAGGACGAGTCCGAGGAGCAGGAGGGCAGGCGGGTCGCCTGACCGGACCGGCCTGCAGGGCACCTCCGCGACGACCTTCATTCAGTACACCTCGTCACGCCTCCGGGACCGCCCTTCAGTACACCTCGGGACCGCCCCGGGGTCGCTCGGCGGGCGGACGCGGTCGCCGTGGTCGCAGGGCCGACGCGGTCGCCGAGGCCGATCGCGTCGGCCTCGGCGTGCAACGCGGACAGGGGCGAGCGCCTCACCGTGCAGTCCCCGTAGTGCACGGGCAGGACGAGCCGGGGGTCGAGACGGCGGGCCGGTTCGGCGCCCTGGGTGCCGTCCATGACGACCACGGTCTCCCCGGCTCCCCCGCTCCCCGGCCCCGCGTGGCTGCCCCGGCGGAAGCCGGCCGGTACCGGGCGCGCGGTCTGTCAGGCCGAGCGCTTGCGGGACGTCGACTTCTTCGCCGCCGTCTTCTTCGCGGTGCTCTTCGAGGCCGTCTTCTTCGTCGTCCCCTGGCCCTGGCCGGACTTGGCCGTCGACTTCTTCGCCGCCGTGGTCTTCTTGGCCGCCGTCTTCTTCGCGGTGGACGTCGACTTCTTGCCGCCGGTCTGCTTGGGGGCCGCCCGGGCCGTCTTGCGCTGCGGGAGCGGCTTCACCTCGGCGTGCTCCGCCTCCTCACCGCGGGACTCGCGGGCCGCGCGGACGCTGTTCTCCAGGGCCGCCATCAGGTCCAGGACCTTGCCGCCCGTGGCCGGTTCCGGGGCCTGCGGCGGGGCCTCGCCGGCGGCCTTCGCGGCGATGACCTCCTCCACGGCCTCGCGGTACTCGTCGTGCAGGTCCTCCAGGTCGACTTCGCCCAAGGTGTCCATCAGCGCGTCCGCCAGGTCCAGCTCCTGGTCGCGGACGGTGACGTTCGCGTCGGGGGCCAGGCCCTCGGGGGCGCGGACCTCGTCCGGCCACAGCAGGCCGTGCATGGCGATGGCCTCGCCGACGACCCTGAGCATGCCCAGGCGTTCCCGCCCCCGCAGGGCGAACTTCGCGATGGCCACCTTGTTGCTGCGCTTCAGCGCCTCGCGCAGCAGGGTGTACGGCTTCGCCGCCGGGGCGCCGCCGGCCTGGAGGTAGTACGCGGCGTCCATCTGCAGCGGGTCGATCCGGTCGGCCGGGACGAAGGCGACGATCTCGATGGTCTTGGCGGTCGGGAGGGGCAGGCTCGACAGGTCCTCCTCGGTGATCGGGATGATCGTGCCGTCCGCGTCCTCGTAGCCCTTGCCGATCTCTCCCTGGGTGACCTCTCGGTCCTCCAGTTCGCAGAATTTGCGGTACCGGATGCGGCCGCCGTCCTCGGTGTGGATCTGGCGGAAGGAGATCGAGTGGCTCTCGGTGGCGTTCACCAGCTTGATCGGAATGCTGACCAGGCCGAACGAGATGGCGCCGTTCCAAATGGATCTCACGTGCAGCACCCTTCCGGTCACTCTGGGGAGTGTTCGTCATGGTTTGCGTGGGATTCTTATCGTATGGCGCCTATCACAGAGGTGGAGGGGCGACGGGTCGCTCTCAGCAACCTGGAGAAGGTGCTGTATCCCGCCACGGGCTTCACCAAGGGCGAGGTGCTGCACTACTACGCGACCGTCGCCGAGGTCCTGCTGCCCCATCTGCGGGACCGGGCGGTGTCCTTCCTGCGCTACCCGGACGGGCCGGACGGGCAGGTGTTCTTCACGAAGAACGTGCCGCCGGGTACGCCCGAGTGGGTCACCACCGCCGAGGTGCCCCGGGTGGAGGGGCCGTCGCGGATGGTCCTGGTGCAGGATCTGCCGAGCCTGATGTGGTCGGCGAACCTCGTGACCGAGTTCCACACCCACCAGTGGCTCGTGGGCACGCCGGACGAGGCGGACCGGATCGTGTTCGACCTCGATCCGGGGGCGCCGGCGAGCATCGTCCAGTGCTGCGAGGTCGCGCTGTGGCTGCGGGAACGGCTCGCGCGCGACGGCATGGACACGTACGCCAAGACCTCCGGCTCGAAGGGGCTGCACGTGCTCGCCGCCGTGCGTGGGGCGTCCTCCGAGCGGGTGTCCGAGTACGCCAAGGCGCTGGCCGTCGAGGCGGAGAAGGCCATGCCCCGGCTCGCGCTGCACCGGATGACCAGGAGTCTGCGCCCGGGGAAGATCTTCGTCGACTGGAGCCAGAACGCCGCGCGCAAGACCACGGCGACCCCCTACACCCTCCGGGCCCGCCCGGAACCGACCGTTTCGGCGCCGGTGACCTGGGGGGAGATCGAGGAGTGCCGCGCCCCGGGGCAGCTGGACTTCCAGGCGGGGGACATCGCCCCGAGGGTCCAGGACTACGGCGACCTCCTGGCTCCGCTGCTGGACGCGGACGAGGCCGGGACCCTGCCGTAGCGGGGCGACCTGCCGTCACGCCGTGAAGCGCATCCCGGGCGACCTGCCGTCACGCCGTGAGGCGCATCCCGGGCGGACTGCCGTCACGCCGTGGAGTGCGTCCCGGATCGACCGCTCACGCTGTGCAGCGCACCCCCGATCGACCGCTCACGCCGTGAAGCGCACCCCCGATCGACCGCTCACGCCATGAAGCGCACCCCCGACCAGCGCACTGTCCCCCGTACGCCCCGACCAGCGCACTGTCCCCCGCCCCCCGTACTCCCCCCGTACTCCCGACCAACACACTCCCGACCCCGCACACCCCCACCCCCCTCACACCCGCGCCCACGTATTCCGGTCCCGCGCCATCGCATGCAAGGCCTCCACGTCCGCCGGCTTCAGCACGCCGCCCCGTCGCGACAGGCCCTCCACCTCCGCCGCCGTCAGGACGTGGACCTCGCTGGGTGCGGTCGGGATCGACAGGGCGGCCGGGTCGACCAGGGCGAGCACGGGGCGGACCTCCGCCGTGAGGGCGTGGGTGGCACGGTCGGCGTCGGTGCGCAGGCGGCGCAGCAGCGGGTACGGGTCGTGGCGGCCCAGAGTGATCATGGGGTCGGTGACCCGGACGCGCTGCTTGCGCGCGTGCAGGGCGTGGACGGCGTAGAGGCCGCCGGGGCCGATCAGCAGGTGGTGGATGCGGTCGCCGCCGGGGAGCGGCACGGAGTGCAGGGTGTGCCAGCCCGCACCGTCGAGGCGGTCCAGGGCGTCGCCGACCGTCTGCTCGGCCGCCAGGGCCCTGCGGCGGGGGTCGGGGCGCAGCCGGTGGGCGGGGCCGGGGTCGCGGTCGAGGGCGATGACAAGGGCTTCGCCGGGGCGGTTGGGGGCCAGGTCGTCGTCGGGGTGGAGGGCGAGGCGGGCCAGCTCGGCGGGGGTCGGCACCGGGGGCGGTCCCACCGTCACGGGGCCGGTGATGAATGGACCGAGGACCCTGAGGACGTCGTCCTCGCGGTCCCGGCCGAGCAGGTTCACCCGGGCGGCCTCACGGTCGTACCAGGCGATGTTACGGCCGTCCGGGAGGCAGACGTACAGCCGCTCCCTGCCGTGCCGCCAGGTCGGTATGACGCGCAGTCCGTTCATGCACCATCACCCCAGTCCATGGGAACAGGCGGGGTGCTGCGGGGGCAAGAACCCGGTTACCTTGGAGAGGAGTTGGGCAGGCGGCCCGCGGACCCTCGGGCGGTCATGGTGGGGAGGCGCCGTTGCGTACCCGCAGTAAACCGGACGTGCCCGCGCCGGAGAGCCCGTGGAGCGAGGTCGTTCCCGGGCTCTGGATGGGCGGTCACGAGTACACGGGGGCCTTGGGGCACCTGGAGTTCGCCGTCGTACGGGACGAGTTCGATCTTGTGCAGACGCTGCTGCGGCTGCCGGGGCACGGGCCCGATCCGGGCGTCCGGCACCATGTGTGGCCCATTCCCGACGGGCCGCTGGACGGGACCCACCTCGCCGGGGTGATCAGGCTGGCCGAGGCCGCGTGCGAGGCGCTGGAGGAGGGTCGCCGGGTCCTCGTCCGCTGCTTCCACGGGTACAACCGCTCCGGTCTCGTCGTCGCGCACGCGCTGATGCGCCAGGGCAACTCCGCGGAGGCGGCGATCCGGCTGATCCGGGCCCGCCGCTCGCCCTGGGCGCTGCACAACGACCTGTTCGTCGAGTATCTGCGGGCCGGGCTGGCCACGGCCCGGCTGCTGGAGGAGCTCACGGAGTAGCGGTGCGCCCGTACGGCTGTACGTACACGGCCACCCTCGCGCGCAAATGGGACTTCCCCGCGAATAAGGTGTACGGGGCCGACCGCGGTGTCCGTCGTGTGCCGTCGTACGTCCGTCGCATGCCCGCCGCAGGTCTGCCGTACGCCTGCCGTACGCCTGCCGTACGGCAGTATGTCCGTCGGGTGATCGCCCGTGAACCGCCAGGAGTGCAGCGCAGTGCCCCTCAGTCGCCCCGCACAGGCCGCCCGCCGCCTGGCCGTCGTCGCCCTGCTGCTGGCCGCCGCCGCGGGCTGCGGGGACGCAGGCGGTCTGGAGGGCGCGGGGGCGACCCCGACGGCACAGGGACCTGCCCGGCTCTGGCCGGAGCTGACGCCCGCCTCCAGCCCGGCGTTCGAGATCGGTGAGGTGAACACCGAGGTGGTCAAGGGGGTGAAGGTGCCCGGCGACGACATCCGCCGTGTCGACCCGGTCCGGATCGTCCGGGCCGAGATCGCCGGGAATCCGGGTGACTTCGACGGCCCCAAGGCGCCCTACCGCGACACCGAGCGCGAGATGGCCGACTGCGCGCGGGGCCCGGCGCACGGGAAGTGCCCGGTGCTCAGGCCGTACTACCGGGACCTGACCGGCGACGGGCACGACGACCTGACGCTGGGCTTCCCGCTGCGGCCCGGCAAGACGACCGCGGTCCGCGTCTACACGGTCGAGAAGCACCGGCTGGTGCAGGTGATGGCCTGGGAGGACGCGCTGAGCGGCGTCGAGGTGGCCGGGCGCTCCCTGGTGATCCGCTCGCCGTCGGAGGTCGCGGGCTACGAGTACCGCCTGCAGTGGACCTGGGACCGGGACCAGAAGGCCATGCTGCTCACCCACGACGAGATGCTGCGCACCGGTCCGCGCCCGCACTCCCGGCACCCCTCGTCCTCCGCCGGCGGTTCCCGGTCCGCCTCCCCCACCGCCTCGCCCACCGTCTCGCCCACCGCCTCCTCCTCGGCGAGCGGCGGATGAGGCGCGTACTCCCCCTGTGGTCCGGGACGCTCGCCGCGAAGGCCGCCGCCTTCATCACCGTGATGTGCTGCGCGCTCGCGGCCCTGCTCGGCGTCCTGGTGCACGTACAGGTCACGAACCAGACCGTCGGCCAGGCCCGTGACCAGGCGTTGCAGCGGCTGACACAGGCGACGCAGCGCTACGAGGCCGGGGACACCCTGGGGCGGGGTGCCGGGGTGGATCCGCCCGAGCTGCCCGTGGAGCTGCGGGAACTGGCGGTGGCCGGGGACCGCGGCACGATGGTCGCCGACCAGGAGGGACGCCCCACGATGTGGGCGGCGGGTCCCGTCGACGGCGGACGGGCGCTGGCCGTCGCGGTCGACCACTCGCAGCAGGCCCGCACGATCGAGGGCCTGGACCGGGCGATCGTGTGGTCGTCGGGCCTGGCCATCGGGGCGACGCTGCTGGTCGGGGCGTTCGCGGTGACGCGGGTGACGCGGCGGCTGCACACCACGGCCCGGGTGGCCCGGCGGATCAGCGCGGGCGACCTGGACGCCCGGGTGAACGACCCCCGCACGGGCCCACGGACCACGGCCAGTCCGCAGGACGAGGTGGCCGCGGTCGCCGCCGCGCTGGACTCCATGGCGGCGTCGCTGCAGGGGAAGCTGCTGGCCGAACAGCGGTTCACCGCGGACGTCGCGCACGAGCTGCGTACGCCGCTGACCGGGCTGCACGCGGCGGCGGAACTGCTGCCGCCGGGCCGTCCGACGGAGCTGGTGCGCGACCGGGTGGCGGCGCTGCGCACGCTGACCGAGGACCTGCTGGAGATCTCCCGGCTGGACACCGGCCGGGAGCGGGTGGAGCTGGACACGGAGCAGTTGGGGCCGCTGGCCGAGCGGGCGGTGCGGGCGGCAGGGAGCGGCACGGAGATCAGGATCGTACGGGACGTGGCCGTGGAGACGGACCGGCGGCGGCTGGAGCGGGTGCTGGGCAATCTCGTGGCGAACGCGCACAAGCACGGGCGCGAGCCGGTGGTGCTGACCGTGGACGGTCCGGTGGTGACGGTTCGCGACCACGGGGACGGGTTTCCGGAGTACCTGGTCGCGCACGGCCCGCAGCGGTTCCGCACGGAGGGCGGTACGCGCGGGCACGGCCTGGGGCTGACCATCGCGCGCGGCCAGGCGGAGGTGCTGGGTGCGCGGCTGGAGTTCGCGAACGCGCCGGAGGGCGGCGCGGTCGCCACCCTGAGACTCACGGCGGAGTGAGGGGCCGGAGCGCGTCCCCCTCTGGCCCAGCGTGAGGGGCGGCACCCGCAGCCCGCTCCTAATGTGGCGATTAGTCAGCTTCGGCACTTCGCCCCCCCCACATGGAGGTACCTCCCATGTCCCTGCGCTTCCGCCTCTGCATAGCGGCCGCCGCCGGCCTCCTCGCCGCCGCGGCCGCCATCACACCTGCCGCCGCCGCGCACGACGACTGGGACCCGAACGGCGGCAACGGCAACAGCAGCAGCCGGCCCGGCAACGGTGACGGCAACGGCAACGGCGGCAACGGCAACGACGACCCGGGCAACTGGAGCGGCAACGGCCACCACGACCCGAGCGGCGGGAACGGCGGGAACGGCGGGCAGGACCAGGGCCTCTACAGGGGCGTCGTCACGGCGGACACACTGGCGCTGCGCAGCGCCCCGAACCGCGGTTCTCAGATCATCCGGTACGCCCACCGGGGCGACGTCGTCAGCATCTTCTGCAAGACGGGCGGCGAGACCGTGCAGGGCAACCCGCTCTGGTACCTGCTGACGGACGGCACCTGGGCCTGGGGCGCGGCCCGGTACATCGACAACATCGGCCCCGCGCCACGCTGGTGCTGACACTCACCCACCCGAAGGCACACAAGACGCACCGTTTGGGTAGGTTCCGGACATGAGCAAGGCCGGAATCACCGTGGCGACGGCGGACCCGCCCGCACCCGCCGTCCGCCGCCTCCCCCGGCGCCGGGGTATCGAACTCGCCCTCATCGTGCTGGCCGTCCTGCTGTCGGTGTACGGCTACTGCGCCGTCGGCTTCGCCCGGCACGGGACGCCGCCGCCCGGCGCCGCCGGCTACGGCGCCGGCCTCGGAGTGCTGGCACTGCTGGCCCACCTGGCGGTACGCCTGCGAGCCCCGTACGCCGACCCGCTGCTCCTGCCGATCGGGGTGCTGCTCAACGGGCTGGGGCTGGTGCTGATCTACCGGCTCGACCTGGAGACCCCCGGTGACCGGGCGGCGCCGGCCCAGCTGGTGTGGTCGACGCTGGGCGTGGCCCTGTTCATCCTCGTCGTGCTGCTGCTGCGCGACCACCGGGTGCTCCAGCGCTACACGTACGTCTGCGTGGTCGCGGCCCTGGCCCTGCTCACGCTGCCGATCCTCTTCCCGGCGGTGAACGGCGCCCGCATCTGGATCCGCATCGCCGGGTTCTCCATCCAGCCGGGCGAGTTCGCGAAGGTGCTGCTGGCGGTGTTCTTCGCCGCGTACCTGGCGGCGAACCGCAACGCGCTGGCCTACACCGGCCGCCGCGTCTGGAAGCTCCAGCTGCCCACCGGCCGCGTCCTCGGCCCGATCGTCGCCGTCTGGCTGGTCAGCGTGGGCGTGCTGATCCTGGAACGCGACCTCGGCACGTCGCTGCTGTTCTTCGGCCTGTTCGTGGTGCTCCTCTACGTCGCCACCGGCCGCACCGGCTGGATCGCGGTCGGTCTGCTACTGGCCGCGCTGGGTGCGGTCGCCGTGGGCCGGCTGGAACCGCACGTGCACAGCAGGATCGAGACCTGGCTGCACCCCTTCGCATCGATCGAGACGGGCGAGGGCTCGAACCAGCTCGCCCAGTCGCTGTTCGCCTTCGCGGAAGGCGGCATGCTCGGCACGGGCCTCGGACTCGGGCACTCGTTCCTCATCGGCTTCGCCGTGAAGTCGGACTTCATCCTGGCCACCGCGGGCGAGGAACTCGGTCTGGCCGGCCTCAGCGCCGTCTTCCTCCTCTACGGACTGCTGGTGGAGCGCGGCTTCCGGGCCGGGCTCGCGCAGCGCGAGCCCTTCGGCCGGCTGCTCGCGGTCGGCCTCGCCTCACTGGTGGCGCTCCAGGTGTTCGTGATCGCGGGCGGCGTGACCGGGCTGATCCCGCTGACCGGCATGGCGATGCCGTTCCTGGCGCAGGGCGGCTCGTCGGTGGTCACCAACTGGGCGATCGTGGCGCTGCTGGTCCGGGTGAGCGACTCGGCCCGGCGCGGTTACGACGGGCAGGACGCCCGGTGACCCGGCACATCCGGCACGCCGGGTACTTCTGCGCCCTGCTGCTGGTGGCCCTGCTGGTGAACGCCGCCCGGGTCCAGGTCGTCCAGGCCCCGTCGTACGACCGCAACCCGGCCAACCGGCGGCCCGACATCGCCCGCTACGAGCAGCCACGCGGGGACATCTGGGTGGGCGGGCGCCCCGTCACCGGCTCCCGGGACACCCGCGAGCACCTCCGCTACGAACGGACCTACACGAACGGCCCGTTGTACGCCCCGGTCACCGGCTTCGCCTCCCAGCTGTACGGCACGACGTTCCTGGAGAGCGCCGAGGACGGCGTGCTGTCCGGCGCGGATCCGATGCTCGCGCCGTTCCCGCTGTGGAACGACTTCACGCGGGCGCGCAACGCGGGCGGGGACGTCGTCACGACGCTGCACCCGGCGGCGCAGCAGGCCGCTTTCCGGGGTCTGGCGGGCCGCAAGGGCGCGGTGGCCGCGGTGGAGCCGTCGACCGGCCGGATCCTGGCCCTGATGTCCGCCCCGTCGTACGACCCCCAGCCGCTGTCCGGCAACGGCTCCGCGGCGGCCCGGGCCTGGGCGCGGCTCACCGCGGACAAGGACAAGCCGATGCTCAACCGGGCGGTGCGGCAGACGTATCCGCCGGGCTCGACGTTCAAGGTCGTCACCACGGCCGCCGCGCTGGACGCCGGCGTGGTCACGGACCTGGAGGCGCCGACCGACTCCCCCGACCCCTACCGCCTGCCCGGCACGCGGACGCGCCTGACCAACTCCTCCAAGGGCTGCGCGGACGCCTCCGTGCGCGAGGCCTTCACCTTCTCCTGCAACACGGTGTTCGCCAAGCTCGGCGTGGAGGTGGGCGTGGGGGGCATGACGGCCACGGCCCGCGCCTTCGGCTTCAACAACAGGGGGCTGAGGATCCCGTTCCCGGTGGCCCGGTCCACGTTCGACACCACCCTCGACGAGGCCCAGCTGGCCCTGTCCTCGATCGGCCAGTACAACACCAGGGCCACGCCGCTGCAGATGGCGATGGTCGCGGCGGCCGTGGCCAACGGCGGCCAGGTGCGGGAACCCTATGTGGTGGAGCGTACGACCCGGCCGGGCGGCAGCACCCTCGCGACGGCTGGTTCGCGGGCGATCCGCCAGGCGATGTACCCGTCCACCGCCGTCCGGCTGCGGGCGATGATGCGGGACGTGGTCGAGAACGGCACCGGGCGCGGCGCCGCGATCCGCGGCGCCAAGGTGGGCGGCAAGACCGGCACCGCGCAGCACGGTCTCGGCAATTCGGGCATCCCGTACGCCTGGTTCGTCTCCTGGGCGCAGGGCGCGCGCGATCCGGCACCGAGGGTGGCGGTGGCGGTCGTGGTGGAGGACGCGGAGGCGGACCGCGGGGACATCAGCGGGGGCGGCGACGCGGCACCGATCGCGCGGGCGGTGATGGAAGCGGTACTGAAGTCACCCTGAGCCGCCGCCCAGTTGATGAGACGGGACTACCGGGCCGCGGGGTGCCCGACCTACCGTTCGGTTCATGACTGAGCCCGCCGCGTACGAACTCGCCCAGGTCAACCTCGGCCGCCTCAAGGCCCCGCTCGACTCCCCGCGGTTGAAGGACTTCGTCGACAACCTCGACCCGGTGAACGCGGACGCGGACGGCGCCGACGGTTTCGTCTGGCGCTTGCAGGGCGAGGCGGGCGACGACGCCACGGACGTGCCCGTCTTCGGCGACTCGTGGCTGATCATCAACATGTCGGTCTGGCGCGACACCGACGCGCTGAAGGCGTACATGTACCAGGGCCGGCACCGGGAGATGCTCGCCCGGCGCCGGGAATGGTTCGAACGCGTCGAGGAGGCGATGGTCGCCCTGTGGTGGGTCCCGGCGGGCCACCGCCCCACGGTCGCCGAGGCGGAGTCCCGCGTGCTGCACCTGCGCACGCACGGCCCGACGCCGTACGCCTTCACCCTGCGGACGCAGTTCCCGCCCCAGGGGGCGACGCCGCTGCTCGGCGAGGTGCCGGAGGGCCTGGGCTGCGCTCTCTGACGGCTGCTCAGCCGCCGGCCGCCCGCCCCGCGTCGATCGCCCCCCGCACCTCGGCCACCCGCTCCCTCTCCTCCGCCGCGAAGCGCTCGGCGTCCAGCTTCTCGGCGATCTCCTCGTCCTCGGACATCAGCAGGTCGAGGTTGGAGTCGCCCATCTCCAGGACGCCCAGGTCGACGTAGGCCTGCTGGAGGCGCTTGCCCCACAGGCCGATGTCCTTGACGCAGGGGACGATGCGGCTGAACAACAGCTTGCGGAACAGGGTGAGGAACTCGGACTGCTCGCTGTACTCCTCCGCCTCGGCCTTGGGGATGCCGAAGTTCTCCAGCACCTCGACACCCCGCAGCCGGTCGCGCATGAGGTAGCAGCCTTCGATGACGAACTCCTCGCGCTCCCGCAACTCGGCGTCCGTGAGCTGCCGGTAGTAGTCGCGTAGGGCCATCCGCCCGAACGCCACGTGCCGGGCCTCGTCCTGCATGACGTACGCGAGGATCTGCCGGGGCAGCGGCTTGTCCGTCGTGTCCCTGATCATGCCGAACGCGGCGAGCGCGAGGCCCTCGATCAGCACCTGCATGCCCAGGTAGGGCATGTCCCAGCGGGCGTCGCGCAGTGTGTCGTCCAGCAGGGACTGGAGGTTGTCGTTGATCGGGTAGAGCAGCCCGATCTTCTCGTGCAGGAAGCGGCCGTAGATCTCGGCGTGCCGGGCCTCGTCCATGGTCTGGGTCGCGGAGTAGAACTTCGCGTCGAGGTCGGGCACCGACTCCACGATCCGCGCGGCGCAGATCATCGCGCCCTGCTCACCGTGCAGGAACTGGCTGAACTGCCAGGAGGCGTAGTGCTGCCGCAGCTCCCCCCTGTCCTCCTCGTTCAGCTTCGCCCAATGCCTGGTCCCGTGGAGGGACATCGCCTCGTCAGGGGTTCCGAGCGGATCGTACGGGTCCACCTCCAGCTCCCAGTCGATGCGCTTCTGGCCGTCCCACTGCTTGTCCTTGCCCTTCTGGTAGAGGGCCAGAAGGCGGTCGCGGCCGTCGTCGTACTCCCAGTTGAAACGGGCCGCGCCGCTCGCCGGCACCTGCCGTACGGGCTCTTCCGGTTCCATGGCGTACAGGTCGAAGCTCGGCATGCCCGCAGGCTCACACGAGGTAGACACCGGGTCAACAAGTAGCGCGCAGGGGATTGACGAGCTTGCTGACAAGCAGTCTCATAAGTACATCAGTGACGTGTGCACAACGAGGTGGGCAACCATGACGACCCTGACGGAAGCCGACGCGCTCGACGGCCTGCGCGACGCCCTCGGCCTGCTGAAGGACCGGGAGCAAGTGGCCCAGCGGCTCCTCGACTCCTCCGCCAAGCACTCCTTCGACCCGGACAAGGAGCTGGACTGGGACGCGCCCTTCGAGGAGGGCAAGTGGTTCTGGCCGCCGGAGCTGGTCTCGCTCTACGACACCCCGCTGTGGAAGCGCATGGGCGAGGAGCAGCGCATCCTGCTCTCCCAGCACGAGGCGGCGGCCCTGGCCTCCCTGGGCATCTGGTTCGAGATCATCCTGATGCAGCTGCTGGTCCGGCACATCTACGACAAGGCGGCGACGAGCGCCCACGTCCGCTACGCACTCACGGAGATCGAGGACGAGTGCCGCCACTCCAAGATGTTCGCCCGCCTGATCTCCCACGGCGACACGCCCTGGTATCCGGTCAGCCGCGCGCACCAGCAGCTGGGCCGTCTGTTCAAGACCATCTCCACCACCCCCGGTTCCTTCACGGCCACCCTGCTGGGCGAGGAGGTCCTCGACTGGATGCAGCGTCTGACGTTCCCCGACGAGCGGGTCCAGACCCTGGTCCGCGGCGTCACCCGCATCCACGTGGTCGAAGAGGCCCGCCACGTCCGCTACGCCCGCGAGGAACTCCGCCGCCAGATGGTGACGGCCCCCAAGTGGTCACAGGAGTTCACCCGCATCACCTCCGGCGAATTCGCCCGCGTCTTCTCGGTGGCCTTCGTGAACCCCGACGTCTACACGAACGTGGGCCTCGACAAGCGGGAGGCCCTCGCCCAGGTCCGCGCGAGCGGCCACCGCCGCGAGGTCATGCAGAACGGCTCCAAGCGCCTGACCGACTTCCTCGACGACATCGGAGTACTGCGCGGAGCAGGCCGCCGCCTGTGGAAGTCGTCGGGCCTGCTGGCGTAGAGGGCGCGGCCACGAGGCGCCCGCACCCGCGCACGGCGAGAAGGGGCCGTGCCGGGGGGTGTCCGCCCGCAGCGGTTGGCGCGTCAACGAACAGCCAGTCGGCACGCAAGTCGATCGCGCCGTTCCGAGGACGGACACCCCCCGGCGCGGCCCCGCCCCGCCCACCCCGCGGAAGGCGAAGACGCGCACCCCCACCGGTCGCCAGGCGAAGACGCACCCCCCGCCCGGCGAGCAAGCGCAAGCACCCGAACACCCACCCGGCGAGCAGGCGCAAGCACCCAAGCACCCACCCGGCGAGCAGGCGCAAGCGCCCGCACCCCGCCCTCGGCATCAGGCGCAGGACGGCGTCACCCGGCCGGCGAGCTACGCACCCCCCGGCCGCCCCGATTACCCTGCGAGGCATGACACCAGCCGCCCCCACCCCCGCCTACCGGCGACTCAGCGTCGAGGAACGTCGTAGTCAGCTGCTCGAGTCCGCGCTGAACCTCTTCGCCCACCGCGCCCCCGAGGAGGTGTCCCTCGACGACGTGGCGGAGGCGGCCGGAGTCTCGCGGCCGCTGGTGTACCGGTACTTCCCGGGCGGCAAGCAACAGCTCTACGAGGCCGCCCTGCGCTCCGCCGCCGACGAGCTCCAGCACTGCTTCGACGAACCCCGGGAAGGCCCGCTCCTCCCCCGCCTGTCCCGCGCCCTCGACCGCTACCTCGCCTTCGTCGACCAGCACGACACCGGCTTCAGTGCCCTCCTCCAGGGCGGCAGCGTCGTCGAGACCTCGCGCACCACGGCCATCGTCGACGGCGTACGGCGGGCCGCCGCCGAGCACATCGTCCGTCACCTGATGGTCGCCGACCCCGGCCCGCGCCTGCGCATGACCATCCGCATGTGGATCACCGCCGTGGAGGCGTCGTCGCTCATCTGGCTCGACGAGGACAAGCAGCCCCCGGCCGAGGAGCTCCGCGACTGGCTCGTCGAGCAGTTCGTGGCCATGCTGACGGTGACCGCCCGCCGCGACCCGCAGACGGACGCGCTGGTCCGGGCCCTCGCCGAGGATGTCCGAGACTGATCCCGTGAAGAGCGAAGACACCCCCTTCGAGGGCGGCCCCATGGACGGCAGGGTCCTGCCCGTCCTCCTCGGCATCACCGGCCATCCGCCCAAGACGTACCGCATCCCCGTGCCGGACCCCGACGGCGGACCGGACACCGTGCTCGTCTACCGCCGTGTCCCCCGGGGGCCGGGCAAGGTCGGCCTGTCCAACCGCTGGAAGTACGAGTACGCCCCGGAAGGCGTCCCACCCCGTCGGCTCAACTGGCCCTGGTCGAAGCCAGCCGCCACGCCGCCCGGCAGGCCGGACGACGCCGACGGGTGACCCGGTTGCGCCGAACCGCGCACACCCGCCGCGCGCACCGCGCGCACACGCCTGATCCTCACGGTGTCCGGCGGCACCACGCCGCCCCCGTAACGGAGGTGATGGCATGTCAGGAAAGCTGCTGCGTCTGGTCTGCATCGCGGCGACGGCGGCCGGAACCGTCCTGGCACCCGTCCCGGCCACGGCCGTGCCCGAGCCGGACACGGAACAGCAGGATGTCGCCACCCTTCTGACAGACCTTCAGGAGCTGTACCGGAAGGCCGAGGAGGCCACCGAGGCCTACAACGCCACCGAGGAGAAGCTCAAGGAACAGCGTGCCGAGACCGACCGCCTGGACCGCGCTCTCGCCCGCGCCCGGCTCTCCCTGCACGACAGCCGGGGCGAGGCCGGCCGGCTGGCCCGGCAGCAGTACCAGAGCAGCACCGACATCTCCCCGTACGTACGTCTGCTGCTGGCCCGCGACCCGCAGCACGCGATCGAGCAGGGCCAGGTGATCGGCCGGCTGGCGCGGGAGCGGGCGGACACCATCGGCAGGCTGACCGGCGACGAGCGCAAGGCCCACGAACTGGCGCGCAAGGCCCGCACGGCCCTGGACCGGCAGCTCGCCCTCGCCGAGCGGCGAAAGAAGGAGCAGGACAGGGTCCGCTCGCGCCTCCACGACGTCGAGGAGCTGCTCGCCTCTCTCAGCCGCGACCAGCTCGCGGACCTGGCCGAGTTCGAGCGGAAGGGCGTAGCGAAGGCGCAGAAGGAATTCATGGCGTCGCGCGCGCTGGGCGACGAGCCCCGCGAAGTCGAGGAACCCGAGGACGGTGAGGACGGCGAGGACGACGGCACGAACGACACGAACGGCACGGAGAGCAGCGGCGACACCGTCCACCGCCCGTCCGCCGAAGGCAGTCGTGCCGTGCGCTGGGCCCTGCGGCAGGTCGGCAAGCCGTACGAGTGGGGCGCCGAGGGACCGCGGACGTTCGACTGCTCGGGGCTGACCTCACGGGCCTGGGCCGCGGCCGGGTCGCCCGTACCCCGGACCAGCCAGGAGCAGTGGAGGCGGCTGGAGCGGATCCCGCTGGACGAGCTGCGCCCCGGGGACCTGGTCGTGTACTTCCGGAAGGCCACGCACGTGGCGATCTACTTCGGGGACGGCCTGGTCGTCCAGGCACCCCGGCCGGGTGCGAAGGTGAAGGTGTCACCGATCGCGGCCAACCCGGTCCTGGGTGCCGTGCGACCGGACCCGGGCGGGGAGCCCCTGCGGCGCTACCGGCCGCCGGAGCTCCCCGAGGGTGCCACGGACGGGTCCGACGAGGGCTACGACGGTTACGCGGCGCCCGCGCCGGACACCTCGGCGAGGTAGGCCTGCGTCTTGGCCGGCTCGTAGAAGAAGTTCTCGAAGTCGGCCGGGTTGTTGAAGCCGTTGGCGAAGCGGTCGGCGACCGGCTGGAGCTCACCGGCGGCACCGATGAGGTTCAGGATGTGCTCCGGCGGCGGCGCGAGCATCGCGTTGGTCCACTTGGTGACGTGCTGGGCGGTGTTCCAGTAGCGGTCGAAGGTAGCGCGCATCCACTCCTCGTCGAACGGCTTGTCGCCGTGCTCGACGATCGAGGAGAGGTAGGCGGCGGCGCACTTGGAGGCCGAGTTGGAGCCCTGCCCGGTGATCGGGTCGTTCGCCACGACCACGTCGGCCACGCCGAGCACCAGACCGCCGCTGGGCAGACGCCCGATGGGGTTGCGGACGGTCGGGGCGTAGCGGCCGGCCAGCGTGCCGCCGGCGTCGGTCAGTTCGACCTTGGTGGCCCGCGCGTACTCCCAGGGGACGTACCGCTCCATGAGTTCCAGGGTCAGGGAGAGGTGCTCCGCGGGGTCCTTCACGCCGTTGAAGGCGTCGAGCGGGCCGCCGGGTATGCCCTCCCAGAACAGGATGTCGGCGCGGCCGGAGGTGCTCAGGGTCGGCATGACGAACAGTTCGCCGACACCCGGCACGAGGTTGCAGCGGACCGCTTCGGTGCCGGGGTGCTCGGGGCGCGGGCCCAGGCCGTGGACGTACGCCACGGCCAGCGCGCGCTGCGGCTCGCTGTACGGGGAGCGCTCGGCGTCACGGCCGAACATCTGGACCAGCTCGCCCTTGCCGGCCGCGACCAGCACCAGGTCGTAGGTGCGGGAGAAGTAGTCCAGGTCGCCGACGGCCGCGCCGTGGATGACGAGCTGCCCGCCTCGCTGGGCGAACGTCTCCATCCAGCCGGCCATCTTCACGCGCTGGTCGACGGACTGCGCGTAGCCGTCGAGCCGGCCCAGCCAGTCGATGGCGCGGGCGGCGGGGCCTTCGGCCCAGGAGCCGGGGGCGGCGACCGAGACGCCGAGTCCTTCGATCTTCGGGGCCTGGGACTCCCAGAAGTTCAGCTGGAGATCGCGCTCGTGCTGCAGGGCCGTGTGGAACATGCACTGCGTCGACATGACCCGGCCGGTGCGGATCTCGTCCGCCGTCCGGTTGGACATCAGGGTGACCTCGTACCCCTGTGACTGGAGGCCGAGGGCGATCTGGAGCCCGGACTGACCGGCTCCGACGACGAGTATCTTCCGCATGCGGGCTGTCCTCTACTCGGGGGTTTCGTCGAGCGCGTGGCCCACGAGGGCCAGGAGGGTCTCGATCACGGAGATCCGGCGACGCGCGTCCATGATCATGACAGGTATGTGTTGCGGGATGGTCAAGGCCTCCCGTACATCCTCCGGCTCGAACAGTTCACTGCCGTCGAAGTGGTTGACCGCGACCACGTACGGCAGCCCGGAACTCTCGAAGTAGTCCAGGACCGGGAAGCAGTCCTTCAGACGGCGCGTGTCGGCCAGGACGACGGCTCCGATCGCACCGCGCACGATGTCGTCCCACATGAACCAGAACCGCTGCTGGCCCGGCGTGCCGAACAGGTAGAGCACCAGGTCGTCGTCGAGCGTGATGCGCCCGAAGTCCATGGCCACGGTGGTGGTGGACTTGCCCGGTGTGGCGGTGAGGTCGTCGGTCGCCTCGCTCGCCTCGGTCATCAGCGCCTCGGTCTGCAGGGGCGTGATCTCCGAGACGGCGGTGACCAGTGTGGTCTTGCCCACGCCGAAGCCGCCCGCCACCACGATCTTCGTGGCGATCGGGGCACGGGTGCGGTCCGTCTCCCAGGCGTGCATGCTCTCGCCGGGCTCGACGAACGGGGATGAACCAGTGACGCCGTGAGCGGCGTCAGAGACGACGGAGTCCACTCAGCACCCTTTCCAGCAGAGCCCGGTCGGGGCGGCCCGTGCCATGGCCGGTACCCGTTCCGTACACACGGATCTTTCCCTGGTCCGCGAGGTCGCTCAGGAGCACGCGGACCACGCCGAGCGGCATCTTCAGCAGCGCGGCGATCTCGGCCACCGTACGCATCCGGCGGCACAGTTCGACGATGGCCCTCAGCTCCGGCATGACGCGGGTGGAGAGGTGGCCGTTCGTCAGTTCCTTGCGCTCCTCCGGGGCGTCGAGCGCGGCCGTGCTCGCCACGAACGTCTCCACGAGGAGGACGTGGCCGAAGCGGGTTCGGCCGCCGGTGAGCGAGTAGGGGCGGACCCGGGCGGGTTTGCGGTCCCCGCCGCGGACCGGGAGGTGATGCTTCGGCGTACTGCTCATCGGGCACTCCCCGTCGTCTGGGAATCCTCCAGGGATTTCCGGAGCTCGCTGCGGAGTTCCGGGGTCAGGACGTGACCGGCGCGGCCGACGAACAGGGCCATGTGGTACGCCACCACGCTCATGTCGCAGGCCGCGGAGCCGTGGACGCCGAGCAGGGAACCGTCACTGATCGACATCACGAACAGGCTGCCCTCATCCATCGCGACCATCGTGTGCCGGACCCCGCCGAAGTCCATCAGCTTGGCGGCGCCGATGGTGAGGCTGCCGATGCCGGAGACGATGGTGGCCAGGTCGGCGGCGGAGCCGCGCGGGCCGGTGCGCTGGGTTCCGCGGGTTTGCAGGGCGTCCCGCGCCTCCTTGTTGCGGTGGTCGTCGGAGGAGAGCAGGAGCAGTCCGTCGGACGAGACGACCGCGACCGAGAGGATGCCGGGGACCTCCTCGACGAGGTTGGTCAGCAGCCAGTGCAGGTTGCGGGCCTCACTGCTCAGTCCGATCAGTCCGAAGGTACTGGGAGCGGTCAACTGCTTGCCTCCTCGACTGTGCCCCCCGTGGATTCTTCGGATCCAGCTGGTCGTGCTGCGCCGGTGGCCGGCCGCTGGTGCGAGGCCGTCCTCTCGGCGATCTCCGCCTCCACGTCGCGGTACCCCGCCTGCGCGCCCTGGCGGAAGCCGCCGAGGCGGCGGCGCAGGGCTTCGGCGTCGACGGAGCCGCTGCGCTGGCGCGGGGCGGTGGTCTGTGCGGTGATCTTCGGAGTGCGCTTGGGGAGGCCCTTGTCGGTGACGCGGTCCTCCGCCTCGTCGGCCACGCGCTCGTGCTCCGGGCTCTCGTCCGGATCCGCGTCCGCGGTGGCCGTGCCGGGTGCGTCCTCGGATGCGAGCGGGCTGCGGGGGCCGGTCGTGCCCCCGGCGGACGCGCTCTCGCGCTCGGCCGGAGAGGGCATCCCCTGCTGCGCCGGGATGAGCAGCTCCATCGTGGTTTCCGCGGGGGACTCCACGGGGGCCGCGGTCTCGGCCGGGGCCGGCGGTGCGCTGTGATCCACCGGTTCGCTGTGAGACACCGGGGCGGCCGTCTCCGTCGCCTCGGTCGTCTCCGTGGCCCCGGCCGGTGCCGTCGCCTCGGCCGGTTCCGGCTCCCCTGCCGGTTCCGGGTGCTGGGCGGCGGAGGTGATCTCGGTGGCCTCGCCCCGCTCGACGGCCTTCTCCGCCAGGGCCACCAGCGGGTCGTCGCCGGAGGCACGGCCGGGCAGGACGTTGGAGTTGGCCTCGGCGTCGGCGCCCGGGAAGGAGAAGGAGTGGGCCGTGCCGGTGAGGGGGCCGGAGGCCGGTGCGGCCACGGCCGGGGCGGCGGCCAGCAGCGTGCGGGGCAGGACGACGACGGCCGCGACACCGCCCTGCTTCTGCTCGCGCAGCTGGACACGCACGCCGTGGCGGTGGGCGAGCCGGGCCACGACGTACAGGCCGAGGCCGAGACCGTCCTCGCCCTCCTGGTCGTACGGCGCCTCGGGGTCGAAGTCGGTGAGGCGGGCGTTGAGGCGCTCCAGCCGCTCCTCGGTCATGCCGATGCCCTCGTCCTGGACGGAGAGCATGACCTCGCCGTTCTCCAGCAGCCAGCCGGAGATCTCGACGGGCAGGTCGGGCGGGGAGAACGAGGTGGCGTTCTCCATGAGTTCGGCGAGCAGGTGGGAGAGGTCGTCCGCGGCGAACCCGGCGATGTGCGCGTGCGGCGGCAGCGCGGCGATCCGGACCCGCTCGTAGCGCTCGATCTCGCTCACCGCGGCCCGGACGACGTCCACGAGCGGCACGGGTCCGGCGGCGTGCTGGACGTGCTCGGTACCGGCGAGGACCAGCAGGTTCTCGCTGTGCCGGCGCATGACCGTGGCGAAGTGGTCGAGCTTGAACAGCGTGGCGAGCCGGTCCGGGTCCTGCTCGCGCTCCTCCAGGTTCTCGATGACGGCCAGTTGCCGCTCCACGAGGCCGAGCGTGCGCAGGGCGAGGTTGACGAATGTGCCGCCGATGGCCGTGCGCAGCCGCTCCAGCTGGGCCGCGGACTCGGCGAGTTCGCCGCGCAGTTCCTCGCGCGCGTCGGCCATCTTCTGGCGCTGTCCGACGAGGTGCTTGCGGTCGGACTCCAGCGTGGTGATCCGCTCGGTGAGGGCGACCGCGTGCGCGTGCAGTGCGTTGACGGAGCGGACGGCCTGGGCGAACTCGTCGTTGCGGCCGGTGAACTTCACCGGCTCCTCGGCCGCCGGGTCGTCGGCCTCGGCGAGGCGCTTGGACCCGAGCCGCAGGACCGCGAGCGGGCGGGTGAGGCTGCGGGCCATGCCCGTGGCGACGCCTACGGCCAGCAGCATGAGGGCGCCGAGGACGGCGATGCGGATCTCCAGCGCGGTGACGTCGTCGTCGCGCAGGGCTTCCAGGTCCTTGGTGCGGCGGTCGTAGAGGGCCGACTCCACGCCGCGCATCAGATCGACGCGGGCGGACAGGGCCGTGTCCAGCTTCCTGGTGCCGGTCGCGAGATCACTGCGGGAGAGCGTCGGCTGGTCGGTCAGGGTGGCGAGGTACTTGTCGGCGGAGTTGACCTCGGTGCCGGTGACCGTGGAGTCGAAGGACGCCCGGGCCGGCTTGGGCGCCGTGTCGCGGAAGTCGGCCAGGGCCGCGTCGGAGCGCAGCCGGGCCTGCTGGGCGGCGGCGCTGAGGGCGTCACGCTGCCGGGTGTCGGCGTCCGAGGAGGTGGAGGTCTCGGTCGGCAGGCCGGTGACGGGGTCGACGACCGTGCCGGTGCTGCGCGGCACGCTCAGGGCGGCGAGCAGCAGCCCGCGGGCCGCGGCGGCCTGCTGGACGGCGGAGTCCAGCTCGGCCAACGCGTATCCGCCTTCGCCCGCGCGCGGCGGGGTCTGCTGCGCCAGTTGCTCGGCGAGCCGGTGCAGTTCGGTGATGGCGGCGGAGTACGCCTGGTGCGCTTCGAGGGCGCTGCTCTTGCCGGTGAGCGCCGCCCTGCGCACGGCCGCTATGCCGTCGAGGTCCTCGCGGAGCGAGGCGGGCGTGTCGGTGTCGGAGCGCAGCTCCTCGACCTGCCGGTCCACCCGGGCGCTGCGCTGCTCGGAGGGCGCCTTGTCCTTGGGGCGTCCGGCCGCGATGTAGGCGGTGACCTCGTCCCGCTCGTCGGCGAGGGAGTGCGCGAGGGTGAGCGCGTCCTGCGTCTGCTCCGCGAGCGTCACCAGTTTCTGGGAGTCGTGGAGCTGGCCGGAGGCGGCCAGGACGGACGGGGTTCCGGCACCGGCGATGGCGGCGGCCACCACTGCAACGGCCACGATCAACCGGTTGCGTACATGCGTGGGACGGCCCTTGCCGGTGGGGGGCGTCGGCTCGGCGCCCTGAACGGGGGCCGTCTGCTTGCCTGTGCGACGAGGCCGCGTCTTCTGCACCGGTGCTCGCATTCCTGACTCGTGAACTCTGGGCCCGGGTGACGCTCCGTCAACTGGTGCGTACTCCCGGTGCACTTCCCGACCCTCCCAGCGCCGGTGGGCAGCGCACGCGCATCACCTGACCCGCCACCCGAAGGAGTGAACCCCGGACGGGAGTTGAGGGGCAAGTTCCGCAGGCCTTTGCAGCGGCCTTGCGCGGTACGCCGGTTGGACGCCGACGGCGGCCGGTGGCAGTATTCGCCACCACGCCTTCCCGGAACAAATCATTCCATCCCAAACCCGGCGTCTGACCTGCGCTGCTGCGCCGGTCCGGCAACCATTGCCGGTCTTCTGCGGACGTTGTGAAGGGCTCGTGCAGACTGGCCGGATGCGCACTGAACTCGTGTCCGAACCGGGAGACGCCGACCGCCCCAACGAGGACTTCGCCGCTGTCGGGCTACCGGCCTCGGGACAGGGTGGTTCGGTCGTCGTCCTGGACGGGGTCACACCACCGAGAACCGGGACGGGTTGTCTGCATTCCGTCCCCTGGTTCACCGCACACCTCGGTGGAGCTCTGACCGAACTGACCGTTTCACTCCCGGATGTTCCCCTGGTCGACGCCTTGTCCCACTCCATCGCGCGTACCTCCGAGGCACACGCGGCAACCTGTGACCTTTCTCACCCTCGGACCCCTCAGGCCACCGTGGTCGTGGCCCGCTGGAATCCGGCCACGGTGGAGTATCTGGTGCTGTCCGACTCTGCCCTGCTGCTGGAGTCGCCGGACGGCGTGGTGACACCCGTCCTCGACGACCGGCTGACCCTGCTCCCCCGCTCCGCGCTGGCCACGGACGCGCTGGTGGACTCCACGTACCGCAACCTGGAGGGCGGCTTCTTCACGGCGGCCGCCGACCCGTCGGTGGCCGCCCGGGCGGTGACCGGAAAGGTGCCCCGCGGCGAGGTCCGTGCTCTGGCCGCGCTCACGGACGGCGCGACACGTTGGGTCGAGCGGTTCGAGGAGGGCGACTGGACGGACTGCCTCCGCCTCGTCCGCAAGGAAGGCCCGCAGGCCCTGGTGGACCGCGTCCGGGCGCTGGAGCGGTCGGACGCCGCCGAGACGTTCCTGGGCCGGAGCAAGAGGCACGACGACGCGACGGCCGTGTACGTCGAGTTCTAGGAGATGTCCGCGAAGTCGCGTCGTTCGCCCGGAAGGCGGGCCCCGCGGCGTTCGGTGCGTGCTCTCGGTGTGCCGGGCGGGCATCCGCGTACGCGTTGTACTCGGGTGTTCGCCCGGTGCGGCGAATGGGGGTCCCCTGCTCGAAGAGCTCGGTGGAGCGTGCGGGGCGTCGCGGGGCAGGCGGGACTTTGCGGACACTGCCCAGGTCCGGGCCGCTCCCCCGGCCTACTTCTCCATGCCGCGGTTGAGCTGGTGCAGCAGCCGGGCCAGCTCTGTGACCTCGCGGGAGTCCCAGTCGGCCAGGCGGCCGGCGTAGCGGGCGCGGCGCGCCTCACGGACCCGGCGGACGCGGTCGTGGCCCTCCTGGGTGAGGGCCACGAGCCAGGCGCGTCCGTCGGCGGGGTCGGGCTCGCGGGCGACCAGCCCGAGTTCCTCCAGGGCGCGCAGCTGGCGGGACATCGTCGCCTTGCCTACACCGATGTACGCGGCGAGCTCGGTGGCCCGCTGTTTTCCGCACTCGTCGAGCCGCACGAGCAGGCCGTACGCGGACGACTCCAGGTCGGGGTGGACCTCGCGGGCCATCTCGCCCTGGCTGGCCCGGGCGCGGCGCAGCAGTACGGTCAGCTCGCGTTCGAGGGCCAGGAAGGCGGGCTGGTCCACACCGGTTCCGGCCACACCGGCGTCGCGGTGTCCGTCGTCGTTGCCGCCCTCGTGCACGTCAGCCCCTGCCTCGGTCGTCGTCCGGCCCTGAGAGTGCCGGTACCTGGATTTTCCGCCACCTGCCGCCATCACCGCAGTTCGGCAAGTATTCCGCAGGTCAGGGCGTTCGTGTCCACAGCGCCGCCACACGGTGAAGGCCCGGGCCTCCCTCACGAGAACCCGGGCCTTCCCTACCGGCCGCGCCCGTCACACCGCGACCGGAACCTCCGGCGCCGCCCCGCTGGTCGCGGGGGCCAGCGCCAGCTCCAGGACCTGGCGGACGTCGGTGACGGCGTGGACGTCGAGCTTGTCCAGCACCTCCGCCGGGACGTCGTCCAGGTCGGGCTCGTTGCGCTTGGGGATGATCACCGTGGTGACACCCGCCCGGTGCGCGGCGAGCAGTTTCTGCTTCACACCGCCGATCGGCAGGACCCGCCCGGTCAGCGAGACCTCGCCGGTCATCGCCACGTCGGTGCGGACCAGCCGGCCGGACAGCAGGGACGCGAGAGCCGTCGTCATCGTGATGCCCGCGCTCGGACCGTCCTTGGGGACCGCGCCCGCCGGGAAGTGGATGTGCACGCCCCGGTCCTTCAGGTCGGCCACCGGCAGTTCGAGTTCGGCCCCGCGGGAGCGCAGGAAGCTCAGCGCGATCTGCGCGGACTCCTTCATCACGTCGCCCAGCTGACCGGTCAGGGTCAGCCCGGCCGCGCCCGTCTCGGGATCGGCCAGGGACGCCTCGACGTAGAGCACGTCACCGCCCGCCCCGGTCACCGCGAGTCCGGTCGCCACGCCCGGCACGGACGTCCGCCGCTCGGCCGGGGCCTGGGCGGACTCGGGCACGTGGTGGGGCCGGCCGATCAGCTCGCGCAGGTCCTCGTCGCGGACGGTGAAGGGCAGCTCCCGTTCGCCCAGTTCGTGCTGGGCTGCGACCTTGCGCAGCAGCCGTGCGACGGACCGCTCCAGGGTGCGCACTCCCGCTTCGCGCGTGTACTCGCCGGCGAGCTTGCGCAGCGCGCCCTCGTCGATGGTCACCTCGTCCTTGTCCAGCCCGGCCCGCTCCAGCTGGCGCGGGAGCAGGTGGTCACGGGCGATGACGACCTTCTCGTCCTCGGTGTAGCCGTCCAGGCGGACGATCTCCATCCGGTCGGCCAGGGCCTCCGGGATCGCCTCCAGGACGTTGGCGGTCGCGAGGAAGACGACGTCGGACAGATCCAGCTCGACCTCCAGGTAGTGGTCCCGGAAGGTGTGGTTCTGCGCCGGGTCGAGCACCTCGAGGAGGGCGGCGGCCGGGTCGCCCCGGAAGTCCGAGCCCACCTTGTCGATCTCGTCGAGGAGCACGACCGGGTTCATCGACCCGGCTTCCTTGATGGCCCGGACGATACGGCCCGGCAGCGCACCTACGTACGTACGCCGGTGGCCGCGGATCTCGGCCTCGTCGCGGACGCCGCCGAGGGCGACGCGGACGAACTTGCGGCCCATGGCGTGGGCGACGGACTCGCCGAGCGAGGTCTTGCCGACGCCGGGCGGCCCGACGAGCGCGAGCACGGCACCGCCGCGCCGCCCGCCGACCACGCCGAGGCCCCGGTCGTCACGGCGCTTGCGCACCGCCAGGTACTCGGTGATGCGTTCCTTGACGTCCTCCAGGCCCGCGTGCTCGGCGTCCAGGACGGCCTGGGCGCCCCGGATGTCGTAGGCGTCCTCGGTGCGCTCGCTCCACGGCATCTCCAGGACTGTGTCGAGCCAGGTGCGGATCCAGGAGCCCTCGGGCGACTGGTCGGAGGACCGCTCCAGCTTGTCGACCTCCTTGAGCGCGGCCTCGCGGACCTTCTCGGGCAGGTCGGCGGCCTCCACCCGGGCGCGGTAGTCGTCGGACTCCTCGCCCTCCTGCTCTCCGTTGAGTTCGCGCAGCTCCTTGCGGACCGCTTCGAGCTGACGCCGCAGCAGGAACTCGCGCTGCTGCTTGTCGACGCCCTCCTGGACGTCCTTGGCGATCGACTCGGCCACGTCCTGCTCGGCGAGGTGGTCGCGCAACTGCTGGGTGGCGAGCTTCAGCCGGGCCACCGGGTCGGTGGTCTCCAGCAGCTCGATCTTCTGCTCGGTGGTCAGGAACGGCGAGTAGCCGGAGTTGTCGGCGAGCGCCGAGACGTCGTCGATGGCCTGGACCCGGTCGACGACCTGCCAGGCGCCGCGCTTGCGCAGCCAGGCGGTGGCGAGGGCCTTGTACTCCTTGACCAGTTCGGCGATCTGCCCGGGCACCGGCTCCGGAACGGTCTCGTCGACGCTGGTGCCCTCGACCCAGAGGGCCGCGCCGGGACCCGTGGTCCCCGCACCGATCCTCACCCGCCCCCGGCCGCGGATCAGCGCACCCGGGTCGCCGTCGGCCAGCCGGCCGACCTGCTCGACGGTGCCGAGCACACCGGTGTTCGCGTAGGTCCCGTCGATGCGTGGCACCAGGAGTACCCGGGGCTTTCCGGGTGTTGTCCGGGCAGCGGCCTGGGCGGCCTCCACCGCGGCTCGGACCTCGGAATCGCTCAGGTCCAGCGGGACCACCATCCCGGGCAGCACGACCTCTCCGTCGAGCGGCAGCACGGGCAGGGTGAGCGGTGTGGACGTCGAAGCCATGATCTCCCTTTCGGCAGTCAAGTTGAGCTATGCCGACTCAATGCGTGAGCCCGCCCGGATGTTCCCCGCGGACTGTTCGCTGTCAGCGATCACTGCTGACGCCGGGGCCGGGAGGGCGCGTAAGGTCCACTGAGTAATAGACGATCAGACCTTGCACTCATTACAGGGGGATGGCGTGGACGGCACCGTACAGGCTTGGGTGGACGGATGGGTCGTGTCGCGAGGGGCCGCCCCGCCCCTGGCCGAGCCGTGGGGCCGGACGATCGACGTGGGCATGTACGGGCACGTGACGCGGCATGTGTTCGGCGCGACGGGCGAGGACCTCGACGAGGCGACCGTCCGCAAGGTGGCCGAGGCCGTCACCGGGCACGGGGTGTGGCTGAAGGCCTTCCGGGACCCGGCCGTGGTCTCCGGCTGGCTGGACGACAGCTGGTGGATCGACCCCGAGCCGGGCTACCTGATGACCGTCCCGCTGACGGCGGACAGCGCTCCCGAGACGCCCGGCGGCTACCGGCTGCGCCAGTGGTCGCGCGGCGGAGTGACCCGGCTGATGGTGGCCGCGCCGGACGGGTCCCTGGCGGCGCGCGGCCAGATCGCCCCGACGGGCGGGACCGCCGTCGTCGACCAGATCGAGACGGCGCCCGAACACCGCCGCAAGGGCCTGGGCAGTCTCGTCATGAGGACGCTGCAGAACGCCGCAGCCCGGCAGGGGGCGCGGACCGGGGTCCTGGCCGGAACACCCGCGGGACGAGGGCTCTACGAGGCACTCGGCTGGACCGTGGTGGCCACGCTGACCAGCGCCAGGCACGACCCGCCGGCCTCCACTCGGGCCTGAAGGGCCTCGCACCTCAGGCGCCGGCGGAGCCGAGACCCCGCACACCACCGCCGCCGCCTGGCCCTGATGGACCACACACCTCATGCGCCGGCCGAGCCGACCCCGTGCGCCACCGCCTCCGCCTGGACCTGAGGAGCCTCACATCTCAAGGGCCGTCCGGGCCGAGGCGTGCCGCGTACCACCGCCGGACCACCGGCCAGGTCGCGATCCCGATGGCCAGGGCGATGAGATGCCCCCAGTTCGTCATCGGGTCGGTGAAGGCGAGCAGATCCTGGAGCAGCATCCAGCCGAACCCGGCCAGCAGCGGCAGACGCAGCCATGGCGGCAGCAGGCCGGACAAGGCACCGATGCCTGCGGCGACGCCGAAGCTCACGCCGTAGTCGAGGCGGTGCAGCGAACTGTCGGGCAGGTGCCCGGCCAGGACCGCGAGACCCACCGGGATCTCGGTCGCGAGGGTGGCGAGGACATGGCCGAGCAGGAAGACACCGGCCGTGCGCACGCCCCCGATCCGCCGTTCCAGCGCGGTCAGCACCAGCACGAACGCGATGGCGAACGGCGAGGTCACCCCGCCCGCGACCCACAGTGCGCTGCCGACCACCACCAGCTCCGGCGTGCGGAGCAGGTGGGTCACATCCGTGCTGGAGCCCTGGAGCAGGGCGTGCACGAGGGCCGGGTCCGCGTGCGCGGAGATCAGCGAGGTGAGGCAGAGGAGGAGTGCGTATCCGAAGGTGAACGGCGTGCCCGTCACTGTGGGCAGCAGCCGCCAGGGGCGGACGCGCCGCCACGTGGGCTCCGCCGCCGGGGCGGGCTGCCGCACGTCCGCCGCCGGTCTGTCCCGCGGGCCCCGCTGACGCGGCACCCCGTCCAGCAACCCCGCGACCAGAGGGTCGGGCGCGCCCGCCTCCGGCGCCGGTGCGGCCGTCTCGCGGGGCGGCGCGGTGCGTTCCACAGCGGGCACTCCTTCCGTCGGGTCCCAGCCTTCGCCCCCGGCACCGCGCTGTCTGTGACCCTCGCCACGCGAGAGCCGATTCACAGCACCCCGGAAGCCCCGCCGCGCGTCCCGCCGCGAGGCCGGCGAATTGCGAGGCGCCACACGCCCCTCCCCTGTCAGGATGCCCCCATGCCTACCTCGTACGACATTCCCGATGTCCTGGACCGTCGCGAGGGCCCCCACGGTGAGGTGGTGCTGCGGCGGCACGGTGACCGGCTGGAGATCATCTCCAACGGCTGTTTCCTGATGGACACCTCCGACGGCCGCTCGGAGCGGCGGCTGGTCGAGGCGGCGCTGGAGGCCCTGGCCTGCCGGGACCGCCCCGGGATCCTGATCGGCGGACTCGGCGTCGGCTTCTCCCTCGCGCACGCCGCGGCGGACCCGCGCTGGGGACGGATCACGGTGGTGGAACGCGAGCACGCGATCGTCGAATGGCACCGCGACGGCCCGCTTTCCGCTCTCTCCGCCCAGGCCTTGGCCGATCCCCGCACGCACATCGTGGAGGCCGATCTCGTCGCGCACGTCAATGAGACATCCGACACGTACGACGCCTTGTGCCTCGACATCGACAACGGGCCCGGCTGGACCGTCACGGAGGGCAACGGAAATCTCTACCGGGAAGCCGGACTGGCAAGCTGCGCAAGGGTGTTGAGGCCCGGCGGGGTTCTGGCGGTCTGGTCCGCCCAGCCGTCACCGGAATTCGAAGAAACCTTGCGGAATGCCGGGTTCCAACAGGTGCGTACCGAAGAGATCCCGGTTGCCCGGGGCGTTCCGGACGTCGTACACCTCGCCATCCGCCCTGGATAGCAAAGGCGTACTGACTCCCCGTACGCTGCTCACCTGACGCCGATCATTCAAGCGTCAATCGCAACCATGCGCAGGCATAGCCAGTCAGAAGGAATCACCCCACTGATTCCGGAAAGCACACCCCAGGGGCGGGCGATGGAGCAGACACAGACCTCCCACAACGGTTCGGCGACGGCTACTCCGGGCGCACAGCGCCGGGTCCTGGTGGTCGAGGACGACGCGACGATCGTGGACGCCATCGCGACCCGCCTGCGCGCCGAGGGATTCCTCGTGCAAACGGCGGGTGACGGTCCGTCCGCGGTCGACACCGCCGAGGCCTGGCAGCCCGACCTGCTGATCCTCGACATCATGCTGCCCGGCTTCGACGGCCTGGAGGTCTGCCGGCGTGTGCAGGCCGCCCGCCCCGTGCCGGTGATGATGCTCACCGCGCGCGACGACGAGACCGACATGCTGGTCGGGCTCGGTGTCGGCGCCGACGATTACATGACCAAGCCGTTCTCGATGCGGGAGCTGGCGGCGCGCGTGCACGTCCTGCTGCGCCGGGTGGAGCGGGCCGCCATCGCGGCGGCCACCCCCCGCTCCGGCATCCTGCGCCTCGGCGAACTGGAGATCGACCACGCGCAGCGCCGGGTCCGGGTGCGCAGCGAGGACGTCCACCTCACGCCCACCGAGTTCGACCTGCTGGTGTGCCTGGCGAACACCCCGCGCGCGGTGCTCTCCCGTGAGCAGCTGCTCGCCGAGGTCTGGGACTGGGCGGACGCCTCCGGCACCCGCACGGTCGACAGCCACATCAAGGCGCTGCGCCGGAAGATCGGCGCCGAGCGGATCCGCACGGTGCACGGCGTGGGTTACGCCCTGGAGACCCCGACGCCATGAGCGGCGGGCCGGCCGCACGGAGGAACCCCCGGGAGCCGGATCCCTGGGGCGGGGTGAGCCCGTTCTCGATCAAGACCAAGCTGGGCGCTCTGGTCGTCATCTCGGTGCTGATCACCACGGGTCTGTCGGTGATCGCGGTGCACACCAAGACGGAGCTGCGCTTCATCACGGTCTTCTCGATGATCGCCACGCTTCTTATTACGCAGTTCGTGGCCCATTCGCTCACGGCACCGCTGGACGAGATGACCGCGGTGGCCCGTTCCATCTCGCAGGGCGACTACACCCGCCGTACGCGCGAGAACCGCCGTGACGAGCTGGGCGCCCTGGCCGTGACGATCAACGCCATGGCCGACGAGCTGGAGGCCCAGGACAGCCAGCGCAAGGAACTCGTGGCGAACGTCTCGCACGAGCTGCGCACGCCCATCGCGGGTCTGCGCGCGGTGCTGGAGAACATCGTCGACGGCGTCACGCAGGCCGACCCGGAGACCATGCGCACGGCCCTGAAGCAGACCGAGCGTCTCGGGCGGCTGGTGGAGACGCTGCTGGACCTGTCCCGCCTGGACAACGGCGTCGTACCGCTGAAACAGCGGCGGTTCGAGGTCTGGCCGTATCTGTCCGGCGTGCTGAAGGAGGCCAACATGGTCGCCTCCGTGCGCGCGGGCATCGCCACCGGCTCGGGCAGTCACACCCGTACGGACGTCCATCTGCACCTCGACGTCCATCCGCCGGAGCTGACGGCGCACGCCGACCCGGAGCGCATCCACCAGGTCGTCGCCAACCTGATCGACAACGCGGTCAAGCACAGCCCGCCGCACGGCCGGGTGACGGTCAAGGCGCGGCGGGGCGCCCTGCCGGAGTCACTGGAGCTGGAGGTCCTGGACGAGGGCCCCGGCATTCCGAAGTCCGAATGGCACCGCGTCTTCGAGCGGTTCAACCGCGGCAGCGTCAAGCGGCCGCAGGGACCGGGCAGCGACGGCGGCACGGGCCTCGGCCTGGCGATCGCCCGCTGGGCGGTGGACCTGCACGGGGGCCGGATCGGAGTGGCCGAATCCGAGCGGGGTTGCCGGATTCTTGTCACTCTTCCGGGACTTCCATCTGTGCCAAGTTGACGTAAAGTTCGAAGCGGAGCCACAAGATCCACGAGCGTCCGCGCTGACGGACACGTGTGATCAGGCACGGGCCCGCGCCATCGGCGCCCCGGGCCCTGCCCCGCTCTTCCCTCACGAAGCGGAACCACGCTTGTTTCCCGCCATTTCAAGCCCCGAAACACGGTTCCAGATGTGACTTGCACGACGTTGAACGGGCCCGACCTGACCTTCCCCCTCGAGGGGGCGTAGCCTTGATTCCCGCTGTCCATCATCTTGTGAAGCGGAAGAGGGCGGTTGCCGCCGTGTCGCCACAGTCCCCCAGTAACTCGAGCATCTCGACCGACACCGACCAAGCGGGGAAGAACCCTGCCGCGTCGTTCGGTGCCAACGAGTGGCTCGTCGACGAGATCTATCAGCAGTACCTCCAGGACCCGAATTCGGTAGACCGAGCCTGGTGGGACTTCTTCGCCGACTACAAGCCAGGGGCGGCTGCCGCCTCGGCTCCGGCGGGTACCGCGGCCGCGGGGGCCGCGGGGACCACCACCGCTCAGCCGGCCGCTCCGGCCACTCCCGCGCAGGCCCCGGCCCCGGCCGCCGAGAAGCCCGCCGCAGCGCCGGCCCCCGCCCCGGCTCCGGCCCCGGCGAAGCCCGCCGCCCCGGCCCCGGCCCCGGCGCAGAAGGCCGCCCCGGCCGCGAAGCCCGCCGCCAAGCCGGCCGCCGCCGCGAAGAAGGCCGAGCCCGCCGCCGGGGCCCCCTCTGGCCCCGAGCAGGTCGTGCTGCGCGGCCCCGCCGCCGCGGTCGCGAAGAACATGAACGCCTCCCTGGAAGTGCCCACGGCCACGTCCGTGCGCGCGGTCCCGGTGAAGCTGCTGTTCGACAACCGCATCGTCATCAACAACCACCTGAAGCGGGCCCGGGGCGGGAAGATCTCCTTCACGCACCTGATCGGCTACGCGATGGTGCAGGCCATCAAGGCCATGCCGTCGATGAACTACTCCTACGCGGAGAAGGACGGCAAGCCGACCCTGGTCAAGCCGGAGCACGTCAACTTCGGCCTCGCCATCGACCTGGTCAAGCCCAACGGCGACCGCCAGCTCGTGGTCGCGGGCATCAAGAAGGCCGAGACCCTGAACTTCTTCGAGTTCTGGCAGGCCTACGAGGACATCGTCCGCCGCGCCCGTGACGGCAAGCTGGGCATGGACGACTTCACCGGTGTGACGGTCTCCCTGACCAACCCCGGCGGCCTCGGCACCGTCCACTCCGTGCCGCGTCTGATGCCCGGCCAGTCCGTGATCATGGGCGTCGGCTCCATGGACTACCCGGCGGAATTCCAGGGCACCTCCCAGGACACCCTGAACAAGCTCGGCATCTCCAAGGTCATGACGCTCACGTCGACCTACGACCACCGGGTGATCCAGGGCGCCGCCTCCGGCGAGTTCCTGCGGATCGTCGCGAACCTCCTCCTCGGTGAGAACGGCTTCTACGACGACGTCTTCGAGGCGCTGCGCATCCCCTACGAGCCGGTCCGCTGGCTCAAGGACATCGACGCCAGCCACGACGACGACGTCACGAAGGCCGCCCGCGTCTTCGAGCTGATCCACTCCTACCGGGTCCGCGGCCACGTCATGGCCGACACCGACCCGCTGGAGTACCAGCAGCGCAAGCACCCCGACCTGGACATCACCGAGCACGGGCTCACCCTGTGGGACCTGGAGCGCGAGTTCGCCGTCGGCGGCTTCTCGGGCAAGTCGATGATGAAGCTGCGCGACATCCTCGGTGTCCTGCGCGACTCGTACTGCCGCACCACCGGCATCGAGTTCATGCACATCCAGGACCCCAAGCAGCGCAAGTGGATCCAGGACCGCGTGGAGCGGCCGCACTCCAAGCCGGAGCGCGAGGAGCAGCTGCGCATCCTGCGCCGTCTGAACGCCGCCGAGGCCTTCGAGACGTTCCTGCAGACCAAGTACGTCGGCCAGAAGCGCTTCAGCCTGGAGGGCGGCGAGTCCGTCATCCCGCTGCTGGACGCCGTGCTGGACTCGGCCGCCGAGTCCCGCCTGGACGAGGTCGTCATCGGCATGGCCCACCGCGGCCGGCTGAACGTCCTCGCCAACATCGTCGGCAAGTCGTACGCGCAGATCTTCCGCGAGTTCGAGGGCAACCTCGACCCGAAGTCGATGCACGGCTCCGGTGACGTGAAGTACCACCTGGGCGCCGAGGGCACCTTCACCGGTCTCGACGGCGAGCAGATCAAGGTCTCCCTGGTCGCGAACCCCTCGCACCTGGAGGCGGTGGACCCGGTCCTGGAGGGCGTCTCGCGCGCCAAGCAGGACATCATCAACAAGGGCGGCACGGACTTCACGGTCCTGCCGGTGGCGATCCACGGCGACGCGGCCTTCGCGGGCCAGGGCGTGGTGGCCGAGACCCTGAACATGTCGCAGCTGCGCGGCTACCGCACCGGCGGCACGGTCCACATCGTCATCAACAACCAGGTCGGCTTCACCGCGGCCCCCGAGTCCTCGCGTTCCTCCATGTACGCGACGGACGTGGCCCGCATGATCGAGGCCCCGATCTTCCACGTGAACGGCGACGACCCGGAGGCCGTGGTCCGCGTCGCGCGGCTCGCCTTCGAGTTCCGCCAGGCGTTCAACAAGGACGTGGTGATTGACCTCATCTGCTACCGCCGCCGCGGTCACAACGAGTCGGACAACCCGGCCTTCACCCAGCCGCTGATGTACGACCTGATCGACAAGAAGCGCTCGGTGCGCAAGCTCTACACCGAGTCCCTGATCGGTCGCGGCGACATCACCCTGGAAGAGGCCGAGCAGGCGCTGCAGGACTACCAGGGCCAGCTGGAGAAGGTCTTCACGGAGGTCCGTGAGGCCACGTCCCAGCCGGCGACGGTCGAGCCCTCGGACCCGCAGGCCGAGTTCCCGGTCGCCGTGAACACCGCGGTGACCACGGAGGTCGTCAAGCGGATCGCCGAGTCCCAGGTCAACATCCCCGACCACATCACCGTCCACCCGCGTCTGCTGCCGCAGCTGCAGCGCCGGGCGACGATGGTCGAGGACGGCACCATCGACTGGGGCATGGGCGAGACCCTCGCGATCGGCTCCCTGCTGCTGGAGGGCGTCCCGGTCCGCCTGGCGGGCCAGGACTCGCAGCGCGGTACGTTCGGCCAGCGCCACGCGGTCATCATCGACCGCAGCACCGGCGAGGAGTACACGCCGCTGCAGTACCTCTCCGAGGACCAGGCGCGGCTCAACGTCTACAACTCCCTCCTCTCCGAGTACGCGGCGATGGGCTTCGAGTACGGCTACTCGCTGGCCCGCCCCGAGGCGCTCGTGATGTGGGAGGCGCAGTTCGGCGACTTCGTCAACGGCGCGCAGACGGTCGTGGACGAGTTCATCTCGTCGGCCGAGCAGAAGTGGGCGCAGACCTCCGGTGTCGTGCTGCTCCTGCCGCACGGCTACGAGGGTCAGGGCCCGGACCACTCCTCGGCCCGCCCGGAGCGCTTCCTCCAGATGTGCGCGCAGAACAACATGACGGTCGCCATGCCGACGTCGCCGTCGAACTACTTCCACCTCCTGCGGTGGCAGGTGCACAACCCGCACCACAAGCCGCTGGTGGTCTTCACGCCGAAGTCGATGCTGCGCCTGAAGGCGGCGGCGGCGAAGGCGGAGGAGTTCACGACCGGGCAGTTCCAGCCGGTCATCGGCGACTCCTCGGTCGACCCGGCCGCGGTCAAGAAGGTCGTCTTCTGCGCCGGCAAGGTCTACTACGACCTCGAGGCCGAGCGTCAGAAGCGCGGTGTGACGGACACGGCGATCATCCGCATCGAGCGCCTGTACCCGCTGCCGGGTGCCGAGCTCCAGGCGGAGATCAAGAAGTACCCGAACGCCGAGAAGTACCTGTGGGCCCAGGAGGAGCCGGCGAACCAGGGTGCCTGGCCGTTCATCGCGCTCAACCTGATCGACCACCTGGACCTGGCGGTCGGCGCGGACGTCCCGCACGGCGAGCGGCTGCGGCGCATCTCCCGCCCGCACGGCTCGTCCCCCGCGGTGGGTTCGGCGAAGCGTCACCAGGCCGAGCAGGAGCAGCTGGTGCGTGAGGTGTTCGAGGCGTAATCGCCCTCGCGCGTCGTTCGCGGCCGGGCCGCATCCCCGCATCGGGGGTGCGGCCCGGCCGTTTCCGCGCACCTATCCTTGAGGGCATGTACTTCACGGACCGTGGCATCGAGGAACTGGAGAAGCGGCGCGGCGAGGAGGAAGTCACCTTCGAGTGGCTCGCCGAGCAGCTGCGGACGTTCGTCGATCTCAATCCCGACTTCGAGGTGCCGGTGGAGCGGCTGGCCACGTGGCTGGCGCGGCTGGACGACGAGGACGACGAGTAGGAACCGGCTCCGGTCCCGGGAGACTTGATCAGCACGTCTCGGAGGTTCCCTCCCGGGGTGCCTCACCGGCGGGCTGCGGAGCGTCGGTCGCGCGGGTGTGTGAAGGGCGTGAGTCAGCCCCGGCGCGCCGTGCGTGCATCTGACGCCCGCCACAACGCCCAGGTCTTGAGAGGACTTCCGCAAACGGCGACCCGGGGAAACGTGGTCGGTGCTGGGGAGCTCGCAGAACTCTCGCATCCGTTCATGTGTGAGAACAGCCTGTGCTCGGGTCAGCGGCGGATGAGGCCGAGGTCGGTGGCGGTGGCGACGGCGGCGGTGCGGGAGTCGACGCCGAGTTTGGCGTAGATGCGGGCGAGATGGGATTTGACCGTGCCCTCGGTCAGGTGGAGGCGTGCGCCGATGGCCTGGTTGGACAGTCCCTCGGCGACCAGAGCGAGAACCTCGCTTTCGCGCCGGGTCAGGGCGGCATGGGGGGTGCGCAGGCGGTTCATCAGCCGGTCGGCGACGGTGGGCGCGAGTGTGGTGCGTCCGGTGGCGGCGGTACGTACCGCGGCGACCAGATCCTCGGGCGGAGCATCCTTGAGGAGGTAGCCGGTGGCGCCGGCTTCGATTGCGGGCAGGGTGTCGGCGTCGGAATCGTACGTGGTGACGATCAGCACGCGGGGGGCGCCGGGCCGGCTGGTGATCGCCGCGGTGGCTTCGGCGCCGCCCATTCCTCTGCCGAACTGCAGATCCATGAGGACGACGTCGATGTCGCCCAGCGCCGCGCGGGCGACGGCGTCTTCTGCGGTGGCGGCCTCGGCGACGATGGTGAGGCCGGGTTCGGTCTCCAGCACGGCGCGCAGCCCGGCGCGCACGACGGGGTGGTCGTCGGCCAGAAGCAGTCGGATCGGCTGGTCGCTCACGGACGGTCCTCGGGGTCGGTGGTCGGGGGCAGGGGGAGCTGTGCGGCCAGCGCGGTGCCGTGGCCGGGGGCGGATGCGATGGCGAGGGTGCCGCCGAGGGCGTGCATGCGGGCACGCATGGCGGGCAGTCCGAAGCCGCCGTTCTCAGAGTCGGGGGCGGGAAGCAGGCCGGGGTCGAAGCCGGTTCCGTCGTCGACGACGTCGAGGGCGACACGGTCGTCGAGGTAGCTGAGGGTGACCTCGGCGATAGTGGCGTCGGCGTGGCGGACGGTGTTGGCGAGGGCGGACTGGGCGATGCGCAGCAGGGCGACCTCGTGCGCGGTTGGCAGCGGTGCCGCCTGGCCGGTGAGGTGGAAGCGTGCGATGAGCCGGTGCCGGGCGCTGGTGGTGACGCACAGGCGTTCCAGGGCGCCGGCCAGGGTGTGGCTTTCCAGGGCGGGCGGGGTGAGGGCAGCGACGAAGCGGCGTGCTTCGGCGAGGTTGTCCACGGCCGCCTGGCGGGCCTGGTCCACGTGGCGGGCGGCGGTCTCGGGGGTGCCGGGCAGCGCGCGTTCGGCGGCGCGCAGCAGCAGCTGGATGCTGGACAGTCCCTGGGCGAGAGTGTCGTGGATCTCGCGGGCCAGGCGTTCGCGTTCGGCCAGCACTCCGGCGGTGTGCTGGGCTTGGGCCAGGTCGGCGCGGGTGGCGGTGAGTTCCTCGATCAGCTTGCGGCGCTGTTCGCTCTCCCGGTATAGGGCCTGGTATCCCCACACCACGGCGACGGCGACGGCGGCGCCGAGTGCGGGACCGATCGCCATCGCCGGGCTGAAGGACCCGGTGTGGGCGGCGAACGCGGCAATCGCCACGAGCGCGGTCACGGCGACCGCGGTCAGGCCGGTGCGGCGCGGCAGCAGATGGAGCTGGAGGAAGTACAGCGGAAAGGCCACCCAGACCCCGTCGGCGGACACGGTCAGCAGCCCCAGCCACAAGGCGCCGACCACGCCCAGCCACCAGGTAGCCGCCCGGCGGGAGCGGCGGATGCGCGGCACGAGCGGTCCGGCCGCGGACACCGCGGCGCACGCCCCCGCCAGGGCGACGGTCATCGCGGTGTGCGGCCGGCTGTCGGTCACGGCGCGGCCCGCAGCCAAGGCGAGCAGGGCGATGATCAGCAGGTGCAGGCACCAGGCCAGAGCCCGGGTGGTCGGGGTCAGGGCGGGAGCGGCGGTGTTCACAGTGCTTGCAACCCTACGGACCGGGACGTGAGGCGGCCTCCATCGAAAGTTACAACCGGTGTGCCGTCTTTCGGCCCGGGAAGTGCCCTCCTGCGCCAGACGCGCGCACCAGGGGCCAGCGGCGACGGTGAGGTCCTACCCGGTTCCACCATCAGAAAGGGCAGGCCACCGCCGTGTTCGTCGCCTGGAGCGATCTGAAGTTCGCCAAGGGGCGCTTCGCCCTGATGGGCACCGTCATCGTGCTCATCACCCTGCTGGTCGGTCTGCTGTCCGGCCTGACCGCCGGCCTGGGCCAGCAGAACATCTCCGCCATCACCGGCCTGCCCGCCGACAAGATCGCCTTCCAGGCGCCCAGCGGCGGACAGGACGTGTCGTACTCCAGCTCCACCGTCACCGCCGAGCAGTGGCAGCAGTGGGCCAGGACCCCCGGCGTGAAGAGTGCCGAGCCGCTGGGGATCACCACCACCAAGGCCACCGCCGGCGACAAGAGCACCGGGGTGTCCGCCTTCGGCGTCCAGCCCGGTTCCCGCCTCGCCCCCCACAGCGACAAGCTGGACGAGCGGTCGGTGGTGCTGTCCACCACCGCCGCCGACGACCTCGGGATCAGGGCGGGTGACACCTTCACCCTGGCCGGGCGGCAGCTGACCGTCGCCGCCGTCGAGGGAGACGCGTTCTTCAGTCACACCCCGGTCGTCTGGACCAGCCTCGATGGCTGGCAGAAGGCCGCACCCCCCACCGCCGGCGGTGACGGCCCGACCGCGACCGTGATCGCCCTGACCACCGCCTCCGGCGCCGACACGGCCGCCGCCGACCAGGCCGCGGACACGAAGACGGTCTCCAAGGACGACTCGCTGTCCGCGATCGGCTCCTACACCTCCGAGAACGGCTCCCTGCAGCTGATGCGCGGCTTCCTGTTCGCCATCTCCGCCCTGGTCATCGGCGCCTTCTTCACCGTGTGGACCATCCAGCGCAGCGGTGACGTCGCCGTCCTCAAGGCCCTCGGCGCCTCCACCCCGAACCTGCTCAAGGACGCCCTCGGTCAGGCCGTCGTCCTCCTCACCGGCGGCACCCTGATCGGCGCCGGCGTCGCCGCCGGCCTCGGTGCCCTCGTCGCCGGCAGCGCGGTGCCGTTCCTCCTCACCCCCGCCACCGTCCTGCTCCCCGCCGCCGTGATGATCCTCCTCGGCGCCCTCGGGGCCGGGCTGTCCATCCGCCGCATCACCTCCGTCGACCCGCTGACCGCCCTGGGGAGTGCCCGATGAGCCTGAGCCTGACCGACATCACCCTCACCTACCCCGACGGCGACACCCGGCTGACGGCCCTCGACCAGGTCACGCTCGACGTCCCCAACGGCAGCCTCACCGCCGTCGTCGGCCCATCCGGCTCCGGCAAGTCCAGCCTCCTGGCCGTCGCCGCCACCCTCATCACCCCCGACTCCGGCACGGTCACCATTGCCGGCACCGACACCACCGGCATGAGCCGCAGCGAGCTCACCGAACTGCGCCGCCACAAGATCGGCATCGTCTTCCAGCAGCCCAACCTGCTGCCCTCCCTCACCGCCGCCGAACAGCTCCAGGTCATGGCACAGATCGACGGCCGCAGACCCCGCACCGCCCGGACCCGCGCGAAGGAACTCCTCGACGCCGTCGGCCTCGCCGACCAGGCCGGCCGTCGCCCCCACCAGCTCTCCGGCGGTCAGCGCCAGCGCGTCAACATCGCCCGGGCCCTGATGAACGACCCCACGGTCCTGCTGGTCGACGAACCCACCAGCGCCCTCGACCACGAACGCGGCGCCGCCGTCATCGGCCTGATCACCCGCCTCACCCACCAGCAGGCCACCGCCACCGTCCTGGTCACCCACGACCGCACCCACCTCACCGCCGTCGACCAGATCGCCGAAGTCCACGACGGTCGCCTGCACCTGCCCGCGTCAACGCGCTGAACGAGCAGCGTCAAGAGGGGTCTTCCTCCGGCACCCGGCTGACGGCAGCCGCCCCCTCACCAGTGATCAACGATCTTCCCGGGGATCTCGGCGCGGCACCCGGTCACCGTCCCGGCCGGCCATGATCAATTCCAGCGCCGACGCCTGTGCCGATGTCCCCCGAGACCGTAAGAGCCTGCTTGGCCGTCCCCGGAACGGGTGTCTTGACTTTCCCTTGCCGCGATATATCGTGAATGCGAGAGGACGCGATATGGCGCGTCCGGTCGGGGAGGTCTTCACCATGTCCGAGTGGTCCGTCTCAGAACCGAGGAAGCTCACCTTCGACGAGCCGGTGAGCGACCTGCGCGTGCGTCTCGTCAACGGCACGGTGAACGTGGTGGGCACCGACGAAGCCTCCGCCCGCCTGGAGATCTCCGAGATCGAGGGCCCGCCTCTGCTGGTCACCCACCAGGACGGCGTCCTCACGGTGGCCTATGAGGACCTGCCCTGGAAGGGCTTCCTCAAGTGGCTGGACCGCAAGGGCTGGCGTCGCAGCGCGGTGGTCTCCCTGGCCGTCCCCGCCGGCACCGGCGTCGAGGTGGGCGTGGTGGGAGCGGCCGCCGTGGTCTCCGGGATCCGGGGCACATCGGTGATCAAGGGCGTCACCGGCAACACGACACTGGTGGGCCTCTCCGGCCCGGTGCGCGCCGACACGGTCTCCGGCAGCCTGGAGGCCCAGGACGTGACCGGGGACCTTCGGTTCAACTCCGTCTCCGGGGATCTGACGGTGATCGAGGGCTCCGGCCCCTCTGTGCGGGCGGAGTCGGTCAGCGGCTCGATGATCGTCGACCTCGACCCGAACGGCCCGACGGACGTCCGGCTGACCAGCGTCTCGGGCGAGATCGCCATCCGGCTGCCGTACCCGGCGGACGCGGAGGTCGAGGCGAACACGGCGAGCGGATCCCTCTCCAACGCTTTCGACGGCCTGCGGGTGCACGGCCAGTGGGGAGCCCACAAGATCACGGGCCGTCTGGGTGCGGGCACCGGCAGACTGCGGGCCACCACCGTCTCCGGCTCGATCGCCCTGCTCCGCCGCCCGTCCGGCGAGGACGATCACGACGACGCGCCGTGGGACGCCCGGCCCGGCAGCGGCGGCGCGGCGGCAGCCCCGGCGGGCGGCCGGCCGGACGGTTCGGGAGACAATTCCGTCTCCGGCCCGGGCGATGACGCCACCACCACCCCGGCCGACGGCACAACCGACAAGAAGGTGCTCTGACATGCCCCCCGTCTTCGCCCACGGCCGCCTCCGCCTCTACCTGCTGAAGCTGCTGGACGAGGCTCCCCGCCACGGCTACGAGGTGATCCGCCTCCTCGAGGAGCGCTTCCAGGGGCTGTACGCGCCATCGGCGGGCACGGTCTACCCGCGCCTGGCCAAGCTGGAGGCCGAGGGCCTGGTCACGCACACCACCGAGGGCGGCCGGAAGGTCTACTCGATCACGGACGCGGGCCGCGCCGAACTGGCCGACCGCAGCGGCGAGCTGGCCGACCTGGAGCTGGAGATCCGCGAGTCGGTCGCGGAACTGGCCGCGGAGATCCAGGCCGACGTGCGCGGAGCCGCGGGTGACCTGCGCCGCGAGATGCGCGCGGCGGCGACGGAGGCCCGCCGGGGCAACGGCACCCGGGCCGACGGCCCGACGGGCGCCCCCTTCGGCGACTTCGCGCAGCACGGTGACAAGGAGGCCTGGCGCATCGCCAAGGAGGAGATGCGCCGCGCCCGGCAGGAGTGGAAGGAACAGGCCCGGCGCGCCAAGGACGAGAGCCGCCGCGCCCGCGAGGACGCCCAGCGCGCCCGTCGCCAGGCGAAAGAGGCCCAGGAGCAGGCCCGCGCCCAGGCACAGGAGCAGGTGCAGCGCATCACCCGCCGCGTCCAGGAGCAGGTGCAGGACCACTTCGCCCGCGGCGACTGGCCGACGGGTCTGCGCGAGGGCCTGAGCGAACTGGTCAAGGAGGTCGGCGAGTTCGGGAAGGACTACGGCAAGGACTTCGGCTTCGATTGGACCGGCACCGGCACCGGCAAGCCGACCGCGGAGCCCACCCGCTCACAGCCGGCTGAGGACTTCCCGGCCGCCTATGAACCGGCCTGGGCCCACGAGGACGCCGCGGACTCCACCGGCGACCCGGCCCGCGACCTGGACCGCTTGCTCGACCGCTTCCGGGACGGCATCCGTGACGCGGCCCGCGACCACGGCGTCACACCCGAGCAGCTGCGTGACGCCCGCCGCCACCTGTCGACGGCTGCGGCCCACATAGGAGCTCTCCTGGGCACCCAGAAGAAGTAGGCGCCGCAAAACGCAGTCCCTCAGCCGGCCTTGGCCTCGCCGCCACTCCCGTACAGCACCCGCACCACGGACGTGTACGTCACCCCGTGGCCGGCGAGGACCTCGGCGGGCACTCCGGGACGGGTGGTCAGGGCCAGCAGGATGTGCTCGTCCCCGATGTGCCGGTCCCGCTGGGCGAGGGCGACCCGCAAGGAGCGCTCCAGCACGTCCCTGGCCCCCCGCCCGAACGAGGAACGCCCCGACCACCAGCGCTTGTCCTTCGAGCCGCCCGCCAAGGCGCCGACCCCGTGCGTCTGCTCCACCCGGGCGACGATCTCCTCCACGTCGATCCCGAGCCCGGCGAGCGCGTCGGTCTCGGCCTGCGTCAGCCCGGCCCGCCGCCGCGCCTCACGCAGCGCCTCCCGCACGGACTCCCGCCGCTCACCGAGTCCGAGAGCGACGAGCGCGAAGGACCCGCGGCTGCCCTCCCGATCGAGCAGTGCCAGCAGCAGATGCTCCGGCTCCACACACCGCCCGCCCCCACCGCTCCCCTCCACGTACGCGTAAGCGCCCTTGACCACGTCCCTGGCGTCTTTCGTGAACCGCTCGAACATCAATGCCTCCCGTACTTCTTGTGCACGGCCTGCCTGCTCACACCGAGTTCGGTGGCGATCTCCTGCCACGACCAGCCCTGATTGCGCGCATTGCGCACCTGTACGGCTTCCAACTGCTCCAGCAGCCGACGCAGCGCGGCGACGGCCCGCAGGCCGACCCGTGGGTCGCGGTCACCCGCACGCTCGGCGAGATCCGTTGCTTCGGTCATGCAGTCAACCTACGTTGACAGCCTGCCCGCGTCAACCGTAGTTGACACACGGAATACGAAAACGGCCGGTCCGCTCCGGACCGACCGTCAACGCACCATCGAGTGGACTCAGGGATTCGTCAGCACGACCTTCCCGAACTGCTCACCCGCGGCCAGCCGCTCGAAGCCCTCACGCGCCCGGTCCATCGGCATGATGTCGTCGATGACCGGCCGCACACCCGTGGCGGCGCAGAACGACAGCAGGTCCTCCAGCTCGTCCTTGGTGCCCATCGTGGAACCGACGACCTTGAGCTCGAGGAAGAAGATCCGGGTCAGCTCGGCGTGGGAGGGCCGGTCGCCGCTGGTGGCACCGGAGATGACCAGGGTGCCGCCGGGCTTCAGCGACTTCACCGAATGCGACCAGGTGGCGGCCCCGACGGTCTCGATGACGGCGTCGACCCGCTGCGGCAGCCGCGCCCCCGACTCCAGCGCCTCCACGGCCCCGAGCTCCACGGCCCGCTTGCGCTTGGCCTCGTCCCGGCTGGTGGCGTAGACCCGGAGCCCGGCGGCCTTGCCCAGCACGATGGCCGCCGTGGCGACTCCCCCACCGGCGCCCTGCACCAGCACGGAGTCCCCGGGTCGTACCCCCGCGTTGGTGAACAGCATCCGGTACGCGGTCAGCCACGCCGTCGGCAGACAGGCGGCCTCCGCGAAGGAGAGCTCCTTGGGCTTGGGCAGGATGTTCCAGGTCGGCACGGAGACCTGCTCGGCGAAGGTGCCCTGATAACGCTCGGTGAGGATGGAACGGGGTTCCTTCGGGCCGACCCCGTGCCCGCTCTGCCCGATCACGGAGTGCAGGACGACCTCGTTGCCGTCCTCGTCGACTCCGGCGGCGTCACAGCCGAGGATCATCGGCAGCTTGTCCTCTGCGAGGCCCACGCCGCGCAGGGACCAGAGGTCGTGGTGGTTGAGGGAGGCGGCCTTGACCGTGACGGTGCTCCAGCCGGGACGGGCCTCGGGAGCCGGACGCTCCCCCAACTCCAGGCCGGACAGCGGCTGGTCGCGGTCGATTCGGGCGGCGTAGACAGCGAACATGACCTTGACGATAGGTTCCGCGAGCACCCGAAGGAACCATCCGCCCCTGTGAGACACACCCTCTTGCCAGGTGGGGGCGTTGTTGCTGGGGCCCGCCACGGGACGTCGGCCACGACGCTCCCGCGCCCGCGTACGGCGAGAACGGGCCGTGTCGGCGGGTGTCCGCCCGCGGCGGTTGGCGCGTCAACGCCGTTCAGTCGGCATGAAGGTCCATCGCGCCGCTCCGAGGACGGACACCCCCGACACGGCCCCGGCCCTCCACCCGACGCAAGGCGCAAAGCGCAAGCACCCGCACATCACCCGAACAGCCCTACCCCAAGGCAAAGAAATGACCCCACCCGATCCCGGGCAGGGCCACCTCAACAACAGCGTCGGCGTCGGCGTCAGCGCCGGGCCACACCCTCGGCCCGTGCAGCCGCCGCCACCGCGGCCGTGACCGCCGGAGCGACCCGCTCGTCGAACGGCGACGGGATGACGTAGTCGGCGGCGAGGTCGTCCCCGACCACGGCGGCCAGCGCCTCCGCGGCGGCCAGCTTCATCCCCTCGGTGATCCGCGAGGCCCGCACCTGCAGCGCTCCGGCGAAGATCCCCGGGAAGGCCAGCACGTTGTTGATCTGGTTCGGGAAGTCCGACCGCCCGGTCGCGACGACCGCCGCGTACTTGTGCGCGACCTCGGGGTGCACCTCGGGGTTCGGGTTCGCCATGGCGAAGACGAACGCGCCCTCGGCCATGGTCGCCACCGCGGACTCCGGAACCGTCCCGCCGGACACGCCGATGAACACGTCGGCACCGTTCAGCGCCGCCTCCAGCGATCCGGTGATGCCGGCCTTGTTCGTGAACCCGGCCAGCTCCTGCTTGACCGCCGTGAGGTCGTCCCGGTCCGCCGACACGACACCCTTGCGGTCGGCCACGGCGACATCGCCGATCCCGGCCTCGACCAGCATCTTCGCGATGGCGACACCGGCGGCGCCGGCGCCCGAGATGACCGCCCGCAGCTCCCCGAGCGCCCGCCCGCTGAGCCGCGCGGCGTTCCGCAGGGCGGCCAGCGTCACCACGGCCGTGCCGTGCTGGTCGTCGTGGAAGACCGGGATGTCCAGCCGCTCCTGCAGCTTCCGCTCCACCTCGAAGCACCGGGGCGCCGAGATGTCCTCCAGGTTGACGCCGCCGAACGACGGCGCGAGCCGCACCACGGTCTCGACGATCTCGTCGACGTCCGTGCAGTTCAGGGCGATCGGAACCGCGTCCACGCCGCCGAACTGCTTGAACAGAATCGCCTTGCCCTCCATCACCGGGAGGGAGGCCTCGGGCCCGATGTCACCGAGCCCCAGCACGGCCGTACCGTCCGTCACGACGGCCACGACCGACGACTTCCACGTGTAGTCGTGCACGAGCTCCGGCTGCTCCGCGATCGCGCTGCACACCTTCGCGACGCCGGGCGTGTACGCCAGGGACAGGTCGTCCTTGTCGCGGACCGGCACGGTGGCCTGCACAGCCATCTTGCCGCCGCGGTGCAGCGCGAATGCCGGGTCGAAGGAGTCGAGGGGCTCCGCACTGCCCTCGTGATCCGTATCGCCGGTCTTGCTCTCGCTGCGAGGATTGACGATCTCCGCTGCCACTTCGTTTTACCCCTTAAATCTTCATTGTTTTGAGGGTGGCCACTCCTGGTGAGGGGTGGGCGGGCACCACGTAGGCCCATGTCGTGCTTGTACGTGTATACGTACGGGCGCGTACGCGACGGGCGCGCCGCACACGCGCCCTGAGCCCCGGATGAGGGGTGTAAAGACCCTTCTTACCGGACGGATGGCGTCGACGACGAGTCCATAACGCGAAGGTCACATGACAGGGCCCTGACCCTTCGTCCAAAATCGGGACAAGACCTGGACAAACCAGCCACACCCACTCAACCATCCGTGAAGCCCTCGGCCCCCGTATTGAAATCTCGGGATTTACCGAAGATCTTCCGGCCGGAACGGTTCATTCCTGCAGAAGGTCCGGCCGTGATGTACCGGAGTGGTGCGGTTCGGGGGTCGCCCGTTATCCGATTTTGACATGGCTGGCCCCCAGAATCGCGCAGTCCGAATGGCAAGATGCCGTAATCACACGAGGTCGCGACACTCGAAGAGGTGTGCTCTCGTCGACCCACGGCACTGCCGAACCTTTTCGGCGTGCCACGGCCGTGCCGAACCCATCGGCGACGGCCCGCCCCATCGGCAACTCCACCCATCCGCCGGAGGAACCCACCATGACCGCAAGCTCCACCCGTCGTACGACCGCCGCGCACTCCCGGCTAGCAGCGGTCGGTGCGATCGCGGTCGCAGGCGCACTGATGCTCACCGGATGCGGTGACCAGACCAAGGACACCGGGTCGAGCGACACCTCGGCCTCGGCCCCGCTCGCCGACAAGCTGCCGCAGGCCGTCCGCGACAAGGGCGTCATCAAGGTCGGCTCCGACATCGCCTACGCCCCGGTCGAGTTCAAGGACAGCTCCGGCAAGGTGGTCGGCATCGACCCTGACCTCGCCGCCGCCATGGGCAAGCAGCTCGGGGTCGATTTCCAGTTCGAGAACGGCACCTTCGACACGCTGATCACGGGTCTGCGCTCCAAGCGGTACGACATCGCCATGTCCGCGATGACCGACACCAAGGACCGCCAGGAGGGCATCGACTCCGACACCGGCAAGAAGGTCGGCGAGGGCGTCGACTTCGTGGACTACTTCACCGCCGGTGTGTCGATCTACACCAAGAAGGGTGACGACCAGGGCATCAAGACCTGGTCCGACCTGTGCGGCAAGAAGATCGTGCTGCAGCGCGGCACGGTCTCCGAGGACCTCGCCAAGGCCGAGTCGAAGAAGTGCCCCGCCGGCAAGAAGATCGCCATCGAGGCCTTCGACAACGACCAGCAGGCCCAGACCCGTCTGCGCGCGGGCGGCGCCGACGCCGGCTCGTCCGACTTCCCGGTCGCCGCGTACGCGGTGAAGACCTCCGGCGGCGGCAAGGACTTCCAGCTGGTCGGCGAGCAGGTCGAGGCCGCCCCGTACGGCATCGCGGTCGCCAAGAACCAGACGGAGCTGCGGGATGCCCTCAAGGCCGCGCTGGACGCCGTCATCAAGAGCGGCGAGTACGAGAAGATCATGAAGAAGTGGGGCGTCACGGACGGTTCCATCGACGCGGCCACCATCAACGGCGGCAAGTGACCGCAGCGCAGCGGCACTGAAAGGCAACACCCGTGACTGTTGACATCGACAAGACGCCGGCCGACACGCCCCCGGCCGGACCGGAGGCCATCAAGGCCATCCCGGTCCGGCACTACGGGCGGTACGTCTCCGCCGTCGTCGCCATCGCCCTGCTGGTCGGGGTCGTCTACGCGTTCTCCCAGGGCAAGATCAACTGGGGCGCGATCCCGGACTACTTCTTCGACGACCGCATCCTGGACGGCGTCGGCAAGACGCTCCTGCTGACCGTGCTGTCCATGGTGATCGGCATCGTCGGCGGCGTCATGCTCGCCGTGATGCGCCTGTCGAAGAACCCGGTGACCTCGTCGATCGCGTGGTTCTACATCTGGTTCTTCCGCGGCACCCCGGTCCTGGTGCAGCTGATCGTCTGGTTCAACCTGGGCCTGGTCTTCGAGTACATCAACCTCGGGCCGTTCTACAAGGACGAGTGGTCGGACTTCATGACCCCGTTCCTGACGGCGCTGCTGGGCCTCGGACTGAACGAGGCCGCCTACATGGCGGAGATCTGCCGTGCCGGTCTGCTCTCGGTCGACGAGGGCCAGACCGAGGCGTCGCACGCCCTGGGCATGAGCCACTCCAAGACGCTGCGCCGGATCGTCATCCCGCAGGCGATGCGCGTGATCGTGCCGCCGACGGGCAACGAGGTCATCAACATGCTGAAGACGACCTCGCTGGTCTCGGTCGTCCAGTATCCGGAGCTGCTCCGTGCCGCTCAGGACATCGGCCAGACCTCCGGCGCCCCGGCAGAGATGCTGTTCCTGGCGGCGGCCTGGTACCTGCTGATGACGTCGATCTTCAGCGTCGGCCAGTACTACCTGGAACGGCACTACGCGCGCGGTTCGAGCCGGTCGCTGCCGGCCACCCCGTTCCAGAAGATCAGGGCGAACGTGCTCTCCCTGTCCAGCCGCTCCAAGCCGAAGGGAGGCACCGCATGACCGTCATGGTCAAGGCCGAGGGCGTCCACAAGTCCTTCGGCCCCGTAGAAGTCCTCACGGGCATCGACCTGGAGGTGAAGACCGGCGAGGTGTTCTGCCTCATCGGCCCCTCCGGTTCCGGCAAGTCGACCTTTCTGAGGTGCATCAACCACCTGGAGAAGATCAACGCGGGCCGTCTGTACGTCGACGGCGAGCTGGTCGGCTACCGGCAGAAGGGCGACAAGCTCTACGAGCTGAAGGACAGCGAGGTCGCGGTCAAGCGCCGGGACATCGGCATGGTCTTCCAGCGATTCAACCTGTTCCCGCACATGACGGCCGTGGAGAACGTCATGGAGGCGCCGGTCCAGGTCAAGGGCGTGAACAGGGGCAAGGCCCGTGAGCGTGCCCTGGAGCTGCTGGACCGGGTGGGCCTGGCCGACAAGGCGGGCAACTACCCCTCCCAGCTCTCCGGTGGTCAGCAGCAGCGCGTCGCCATCGCCCGGGCCCTGGCCATGGACCCGAAGCTGATGCTGTTCGACGAGCCGACCTCGGCGCTCGACCCGGAGCTGGTGGGTGACGTCCTGGACGTCATGCGCGACCTGGCCGAGTCCGGCATGACGATGATCGTCGTCACCCACGAGATGGGCTTCGCCCGCGAGGTGGGCGACAGCCTCGTCTTCATGGACGGCGGTGTGGTGGTCGAATCCGGTCACCCGCGCGAGGTGCTGACGAACCCGCAGCACGAGCGGACGAAGTCGTTCCTGTCCAAGGTGCTCTGACGGTACGCACAGCGAGGGGGCGGTACGGGATCTCCGTACCGCCCCCTTCGCGCGCGCTACTTCACGGCCAGCAGCAGGGTGTCCGAGGGCGAGCACCACACGGGCCTGGCCTCGCCGAACCCCTTCTCGCGCAGCACGCGCGCGTGCCAGGCCGCGGACGGCGTGTCGCCGTCGGCGTGTTCGCCGTAGATCTCGTAGCGCCGGGCGGTGGGCCCGGCGAGGACCGGGTCCTTCGCAGCGAGCTGCCACCACTCGGCCCAGTCGGGCGTGCCGTCCCGCTTGGCCTGATCCATACGGGCGTGGCGTTGCGCGCGCTCCGCCGCGTTGATCCGGGGCGTCGTCTCGTCGATCATGTGGTCCGCGTTCATGAAGACACCGCCGGCACGGACGAGTCCCGCGACCCGGCCGTAGAGGTCCGCGAGGGGTTCCTTGTGCAGCCAGTGCAGGGCCGTCGCGGTCAGAACGGCGTCGTAGGAGTCGTACGGCAGCTTCGACGGCCAGTCCGGGTCCTTGAGGTCGGCGGTGACCAGACCGACCCGCTCGTCACCCGCGAAGGTGCCCTCGGCGATGGCGAGGAGCGCCGGGTCGAGGTCGACGCCGGTGCTGGTGGCGTCAGGGAACCGGGCGAGCAGCCGGGCGGTGATGCTGCCCGTGCCGCAGGCGAGGTCGAGGACGCGGGGGGCGGTGCCCACAAGGGCCTCCACCATGTCGAGCATGATCCGGAACCGCTCCTCGCGGTCGGGCATGTACCACTCCTGCTGCCGGTCCCAGCTCTCCTGCCAGGCCTGCCAGTCGGTGGTGGCCGTGGTGGTGTCCGCGTCCGTCATCGAGCCCCTCCCTCGTAATACCCTGGAAGCACCATCAGCTGTTACAAGTGCGCGATCACGACCATAAAGCCCCTCCGTAAGGACTACAAGTGGAACTGGCCTATTACTCGGACTACGCGGTGCGCCTCGTCAACACCGAGGAACCGGTCCGGGGCAAGGACGCCCTGACGTCGGTCGAGGCCGTCCGCGACCTGTTCGGGCCCAGCCAGTCGGCGGCTCGCCGCGCCACCGACGCGGACGTGACCCGCTTCCGCTCGGTCCGGGCCCGGCTGCGCGCGGTCTTCGAGGCGGCCGACACCGGTGACGAGAGGCTCGCCGTCGACCTGCTGAACTCGCTGCTGCTGGAGTTCCCGGTGAGCCCGCAGATCTCCGGGCACGACTTCCGCGACGACGACGGCCGCCCCCTGTGGCACATGCACCTGGCGGACCACCCGTCGAACGCGACCGCGGGCTACGCGGCCATCGCGGCGATGGGCCTGGCGTTCCACCTGACCGAGCACGGCGCGGACCGCCTCGGCCTGTGCGAGGCCGCGCCCTGCCGTAACGCCTACCTCGACACCTCGACCAACCGCTCGCGGCGCTACTGCTCCGACCGCTGCGCCACCCGCGCCAACGTGGCGGCCTACCGCGCCCGCAAACGCCTGGAGGCCACCCGGCCCGACGTGCCCGAGAGGACGGGCCTGGCCGCCGACAGCGCCCAGCCCAGCAGCGCCCAGGGCGACCGCCGGCCGGACCTGCGCGGCCGGTAGCGGAACCGGACCCGCCCCAGCACCAGGTCGTCGGGCACGACGCCGTAGTCGGTGCTGTCGCCGCCGGCGTACGCGTTGTCCCCGAGCACCCACCAGCCGCTCTCGCGCCGCTCAACGATCCGCTTGACGACCAGCAGGTCCTGCTGGAAGGGGTGCCGCAGCACGACGACGTCCCCGGGCCTGACCCGGGCTCCGTAGTGCACCAGGAGCCGGTCCCCGTGGTACAGCGTGGGCACCATGGACGGCCCGGTGACCTCGGCCACCCCGAAGGGCGGGGCCGGCCTCCCCCGCTCGGACTCCTGCGACAGCTCCGGCATCACCCGGCACCTCCCCGGTTCTTCCTCCACCAGTCTCAGTCTCACCCCGGACTTTTGTCCTAAGCCCATGGGGGCACCCGCGAAAAGCCGTCCCCCACGGAGTAATGTCCCCTGTGAGAAGACGATCACGAGGAAGGAATGCTCCATGCTTTCCCGCCTGTTTGCCCCCAAGGTCAAGGTCAGTGCGCACTGCGACCTTCCCTGCGGTGTGTACGACCCTGCCCAGGCCCGCATCGAGGCGGAGTCGGTCAAGGCTGTCCAGGAGAAGATGGCCGGCAACGACGACCCGCACTTCCAGGCGCGTGCCACCGTCATCAAGGAGCAGCGCGCCGAGCTCGCCAAGCACCACGTGTCGGTGCTCTGGAGCGACTACTTCAAGCCCCCGCACTTCGAGAAGTACCCGGAGCTGCACCAGCTGGTCAACGACGCCCTGAAGGCCCTCTCGGCCGCCAAGGGTTCGACCGACCCGGCCACCGGCCAGAAGGCGCTGGACTACATCGCCCAGATCGACAAGATCTTCTGGGAGACCAAGAAGGCCTGATCTTGGATCATGCCGTTTGACCTGCAATCTTCCTTGGTTGCCAGGTCTACCGGTCCGCACCCGGTCCGTTGTCCGCCGAGCACGGCGTCCATGACGGTCCGGGTGCGGTCTTCTTCGCGCGGTCCGCCGGCGACGAGAGCGGTGGCGGAGCGGTTCTCCCTCCACCGTCAGGGCGCCCGAGCTCAACCGTCATGCTCCCTCGCCGGCCACCGGCAAAGGGCCGGGGCAGCGCCCCACGGGAAAGATCCCCACATGTCACCGCCCGGCCCGTCACCAGAAGGCCGGCAAAGCTCGTTGCGGCCAGGGGTGTTCGGAACGCCTACTCGCCCGGTCCCCCGGTTCCCTTCTTGGCGTTGTGGCTTCGCCGGATGCCGGTCAGCACCGCGATGACGCTGATGACGACGAGCATCACCACGCCGGTGGGCCAGAAGCCGCTGCCGCCTCCCGCGGCCAGATCAAGGTTCTCCACGCTTGTGCTGACTTTGGTGTCGGTCGCCGACGTGAGGGTCTCGGGGTAGTGAACGCCGGCCCTCTTCGTTTCGCCGTCGGCGGGCCGGCCCGGATCCATGACCGGTCGACATCGGTCAGGCTGCCGCGCCGACCTCGGTGGGCTGCTCGCTGTCGAGGGTGGCTTCGCGGGTGCCGTTGACGTTGCGCGCGTGCACCGGGTCGCGGCGCGAGACGAGGACGGCGCCGGCCGCGAGGGCCGCGCCCACCAGGGCGACGGCGGCCGAGCCGAGGTCACCGCCGTGGTGCACGGCCGCGGCGGCCAGTGCGCCGACCAGCCCGGCGGCAGGCAGGGTGACCGCCCAGGCGACCGCCATCCGGCCCGCGACACCCCAGCGGACCTCCGCGAGCCTGCGTCCGAGGCCCGCCCCGAGGATGCCGCCCGCGGCCACCTGTGTGGTGGACAGGGCGAAGCCGAGGTGGGCGGAGGCCAGGATGACGGTCGTGGAAGCGGTCTCGGCGGCGAAGCCCTGCGGCGACTGGATCTCGGTCAGGCCCTTGCCCATGGTGCGGATGATGCGCCAGCCGCCGAGGTAGGTACCGAGGCCGATGGCGAGGGCCGCGGAGGCGACGACCCACAGGGGCGGACCGGCGTGGTGGCCGAGCGCACCGGCCGAGATCAGCGTGAGGGTGATGACCCCCATGGTCTTCTGCGCGTCGTTCGTTCCGTGCGCGAGGGAGACCAGCGAGGCGGAGGCGATCTGACCGACGCGGAAGCCCTTGGTGACGCGGTCCCCGCCGGCCCGGCGGGTGAGCCGGTAGGCGAGGTGGGTGGCGAGCAGCGCGGCGGCACCGGCCACGACAGGAGAGGCGACCGCGGGCACCAGCACCTTCTCCACGACCTTGGCGAAGTCGACGCCGTGGCTGCCCGCCCCGGCCCACACGGCCCCGATCAGCCCGCCGAACAGGGCGTGCGAGGAACTCGAGGGCAGACCGATCAGCCAGGTCAGCAGGTTCCACAGGATCGCGCCGACCAGCCCCGCGAAGATCATGCCCGGGGAGACGAGGGTGTCGTCCACGATGCCCTCCGAGACGGTCCTGGCGACCTCCGTGGACAGGAACGCGCCGGCGACGTTGAGGACACCGCTGATCAGGACCGCCCTACGGGGCGCGAGCGCGCCGGTGGCGATGGACGTGGCCATCGCGTTCGCCGTGTCGTGGAAACCGTTGGTGAAGTCGAAGGCCAGGGCCGTGACGATGACGGCCGCCACGAGGAACGTGATGTGGTCCATTCCTGCATGCAAACAGCGCGGACCGGTGGATCGGCACCGATGCGGCGCGGGCCGGTCGAGGTTCACGCAGGTGGCGGGGGCGCGTGCCTCTACGATCACGCCCATGAGGATCGGCTGGACGTACGCCTTCATCGACCGCCCGCGTGAGACCTTCGGCGCCGCCTGTGACTTCTGGACGGCGGTCACGGACACCCGCCTGTCCGAACCGCGCGGGGAGCACGACGAGTTCGTCACGTTGCTCCCCGAGGGCGCCGACGCGTGCGTGAAGGTGCAGGCGGTCGGCCCGGGTTCCGGAGGTGCGCACCTCGACTTCTGCGTGGACGACGTACCGGAGTTCGCTGCCGCGGCGGTGCGGCTCGGCGCGAGCGTGGTGACCGGCCTGGGGTCGCTCGTCGTGCTGCGCTCGCCCGGTGGGCAGTTGTTCTGCGCGGACCCCTGGCGCGGTCAGTCGGCGCGGCCGGGCGTGGTGCGGGGCAGCCGTCTCGACCAGGTGTGCGTGGACGTCCCGCCCTCGGCCTACGACGCCGAGGTCGCCTTCTGGAGCGCGCTGCTCGACGGCTGGGAGTCGCGCCCGGGCACCCTGCCGGAGTTCCACGTGGTCGAGCCGCCGCCCGGCCTCCCGGTCCGTCTGCTCCTGCAACGCCTCGAGGAGGAGGGCACGACCTCGGCCCACCTCGACCTCGCCTGCGCCGACGTCACGGCGACCCGGACCCGGCACGAGCACCTCGGGGCCACCTTCGTGGCCGACTTCTCCGGCAGGACGGTGCTGCGCGACCCGTCGGGCGGAACGTACTGCCTGACGAACCGGGATCCGGTGACGGGCGGTTCGCGCGGTCAGGGCGTGTCGACGTAGGCGCAGGCGACAGCCCCGCCGTCTCCGGTCGTCGGGCAGGGCGGCAGGTCCGGTGGCTCGTCGGGATCCGCCTGCTGCCAGACGTACGGCCCCCGCGGCTCCGTGGAGTCCTGCATCCACAGCGTCAGGCCGCCCGCGGCGGCCACGAGCAGCGCCCATCCGATCACCACCCGGCGCCACACCGTGCGGCGCCGCTCCCCCGGTGCACCCATGCCTCACAGGCTAGTGCCGCGGCGGGCAACGATTGCCCGTGTCGGAGCGGCGTCCGGTGCGTGCTCTCGGCGTGCCGGCCGGAAGCCCTCGTACTGGACGCACTCGGGCTTTCGGCCGGTGCGGCGAGAGTGCGAGCCGGGCGTCGCGAACGGGGCGAACGTCGCCTGCCGCGGCACTAGTCGGCCAACCGCGCCGCCCGGGCCCGGAGATAGTGCTGCTCGGGGAGGCTGAGGGTCTGCGCCGCCGCCGACTCGTAGGCGGCCCGGGCCGCTTCGGGCCGACCCGCGCGCTCCAGGAGGTGGCCGCGTACGGCGTCCAGGCGGTGACCCTTCGACTCGCCGGCCAGGGAATCGAGTTCGGCCAGGCCGGCGTGCGGGCCGTGGACCATGGCGACGGCGACCGCGCGGTTGAGACGTTCGACCGGGCCGGGCACCAGGCCGACCAGCACGTCGTACAGACCAAGGATCTGCGCCCAGTCCGTCGCCTCGGCCGACGGCGCCTCGTCGTGCACGGCGGCGATCGCTGCGCGCAGTTGGAACGGCCCCGGGCGGCCCCGGGACAGGGCCCCGGTGACCAGTGCGACGCCCTCCTCGATGGCCGCCCGGTCCCAGCGGCCGCGATCCTGCTCGTCGAGGGGGGTCAACTCGCCGTGCGGACCGCTGCGCGCGTCGCGCCGGGCGTCGGTGAGCAGCATCAGCGCGAGCAGACCGGCCACCTCGCGGTCGCCGGGCAGCAGCCGGTGGACCGTGCGGGTCAGCCGTATGGCCTCGCCCGCGAGGTCGCGGCGTTGCAGCGCGGCGCCCGAAGTGGCCGTATAGCCCTCGTTGAAGATCAGGTAGAGGGTCTGCAGGACGGACGGCAGCCGCTGCTCCCAGCGGTCCGGGCGGCCGAAGCGCACGCCCCGCACCTTCTGCTTGGCCCGGCTGACCCGCTGCGCCATCGTCGCCTCGGGGACCAGATACGCCCGGGCGATCTCCGCGGTGGTCAGACCGCCCACGGCCCGCAGGGTCAGCGCGATCTGCGCGGACGGCGACAGATCCGGATGGCAGCACAGGAACAGCAGCGACAGCGTGTCGTCCTCGCGGGGCGCCCGCTCCCCGGGCGGCGGTGCCGTGAAGGCGTCCCGGGGCGTGAGCGCGGCGGCCCGCTCCTCACGCCGCCGCCGGGCCTGGTCGCTGCGCAGGGCGTCGGTGAGCCGCCGCGCAGCGACCTTGATCAGCCAGCCGCGCGGATTGCCGGGCACGCCCGCGGAGGGCCATTGCCCGGCCGCCGCGAGCAGTGCCTCCTGTACGGCGTCCTCGGCGGCGTCGAAGTGCCCGTACCGTCTGACCAGCGCACCGAGGACCTGCGGCGCGTTGCTGCGCAGCAGGTCCTCGATCTCGGGTGTGTCCCGCACGGGCGTGTCCGTCGGTGCCGGTCGTCCGTCAGATGTCCCCGGAACCGTCCATGATCGGACGGATCACGACCGGGTGATCGGGGGCACCGGCCGGCTGGGGGCAGCGTGCGACCCGGTCGGCGATCTCCGTGACCCGCTCCAGACTTTCGCACTCCAGGACCCAGTAGCCGGCCAGCAGCTCCTTGGTCTCGCCGTACGGCCCGTTCGTGATCACAGCCTTGCCGTCGTCACCGAGGGTGACGTGACGGGTCTGTGCCGGCTCCGACGAGCTCACCGCTCTCGGAGAGGTCGTCGTTGATGGCGCCCATGTAGGCGAACATGGTCCGCAGCTCCTCCTCGCTCCAGGCCGGGGAGTCCGCCGACGCCCTGCCCCGCATGGCTTCGTAGTCCGCCTGTGTGCCCTGCACCATGACCAGGTACTTCATCGGTCCGCTCCTTCGCTCGCACCGCCCCGTCGGGCGGCTCTTCACAGGGGACGTCGGAGCCGGGCGGTGTATCTCGACACGGGCTGAGGGATGGATCGCGGCGGTTTGACCGGGGCCTGTTCCAGGCCCTAAGCCCCGCCGACCGGGCCGGAGCCGGCTTCGGGCCGGGGCGTCGTCGCGGGCGGGGCGGTTTCCTCGGTGGCCGGGTGGGGCTCCCCGGGGCGAGCGCCCTCGACGGTGTGGCCGCTGCCCACGGCGTCCGGGTCGTAGGCCCGGCACTTCGGGTTGCCGCATGGGCCCGCCACCCATCGGGGAACCCAGGTGCCCAGCGTCTTGTGACGCCGGACGACCGTCTCCACTGGCTGTCCGCAGCTGGGACAGACGTGTTCGTCGCTGCCCATGTCCCCAGAGTAGGCCGGTCGTGGGTTCAGCGCTTCCTGCCGTACGTGCGCACCAGAGCGCCGTTGCCGAACGTGCGCACCGGCCCCAGGGTGAACTCCGAGATCGCGAACCCGGAACCGAACATCGGCATGCCCGCCCCGTAGACGAGCGGGTAGGTCTTGATGACGAGTTCGTCGATCTCGTCGAACAGTTCCCCCGCGACCTGGGAGCCACCGCACAGGTAGATGCCGAACTCGCTGTCTTCGGCCTTCAGTTCACGGACCTTTTCGACCAGGTCGCCCGCGATGATCCCGACGTTCGGGTCGGGCGACTTCTCCAGGGTCCTGGAGGCGACGTACTCCCGCAGATGGGCGTAGGGGCTGGTGATGCCCTCCTTCAGGGCGAGGTCGTAACTGCCCCGTCCCTGCATGGTGTCGAACCGCTTGTTCGGCAGGTCGTCGAAGCCGAGGGCACGGCGCGCCTGGGTGGGCACGGTGTCCGGGTATTCCGTCCTCAGGAAGTCGAGGAACTCCTCGTCGAGGAGTCGCATCATCGCTGTTCCGTCTCCGCTCGGGTCCCCGATGAAGCCGTCGAGGGAACAGGCGATGTAGTACGTGAGCTTTCGCAAGCCGGTCTCATTCCGTAGGCAGTCGCTGCAACAGCTCCAGCTGTAGTACTTCACTTGTAGTGGTGGCAAGGGAATGGCGATGCGTCGCCGAAAGTGAGAGAGGGGACTCCGGATGGTCGGCAGCCCGTTGGAGGCGCTCGCGCTCTCCGGTGGGTCTAGGCGGGCCGCCGCCGCGGCCTGGGCTCCCTCCACATGGGCCACATCGCGGGGCCGTCGGGGAGGTCGAGGACCGGGCCGGCGGGCGCGAAGCCCAGGCGCTCGTACAGCTTGCGGCTGCGGGCGCTGCTGGCCTCCAGGTAGGCGGGCAGGCCCTCACGGTCGCAGCGGTCGAGGACGGCCTCGATGAGCGCAGTGCCGAGACCCTCGCCCTGCCGGCCGGGCGACACGCCGATCATCCACAGGTACTCGTGGGCCCGCCCGGTGGGATGGATGGCCGCCGTCAGCCGGCCGATCGCCTCGATGCGCTCGTTGCCGGGGTCGACGGCCTCCCGCACCTGGGCCGGCCCTTCGTCGTCCGGGGCGCCGTCGTGGCCCTCGGCGCCGTCGTGGCCTTCGTCCGCGGGCATGGAGAGCCACAGGGCGCAGGCCGAGCCGTCCTCCGTGACGTCTATGCGGCCGGCCGCGAGCACGATGTCGGTGAAGGCGGCCATGAGTCCGGGGTGCTTGGCGCGGCGCTCCTCCGCACCGGGGAAGACCCAGCCGCTCACGGGGTCGTCCTGGAACGCCTCGTCCAGGAGCCGGACGATCAGCTCCCTGTCCCCCGCGCCCGCCGTCCGGATGGCCACACCCATGCCCCGCCCCTTCGCTCGCCCCGACGGGCGTTGATCGTAGGGGGGCCGGCTCCGGCAGGACGCTGCGAGCAGGATCTTGGCGGGATTCAGTCGAACGTTTGCCCAATCCCGACCGGTACGGGAGCGGTGCACGAGCCGCGCGGGAGCCGGTACGGGAGTGGATCCGGGAACCCGTCCGGGAGTTGGTCCGGGAGTGTCGCGAGAAGGGGCCGGGCCCCGCACACCGTGGGGCAGTGCGGGGCCCGCCGACCGGAGGCCGGTGGCCGTGCGGGGTCAGGTGCCGCACGGCCCCGGCACTCCGGAGTCCTGCCTTCGGTGACCCGAAGGGGTGTCGCCGGTGGTGTCACTCGCAGCGGCGGGAGGGACCTTCCGACCGCTGTGGGCCACCGGCTGCCGTGGGTCGCCGACCACTGCGGTCGCCGGCCTCCGTGGGCCCTCAACCGGCCCGCCGTGTCGCGAACTCGGCGAGCGCCAGCAGGCCGCCCGCCGCCTCCGGGTCCGGCACCGCCCGGGCCAGTTGCTGCATCGCCCGGGCCATCCGGTCGGCCGCCTGATCCTGGGCCCAGTCACGGCCACCCGCTCGCTCCACCGCCAGGGCGATGCGCTCCCGGTCCCCCATCTCGCCGTGACCTGCGTACAGTTCGGCGAGTTCCGCCGCAGCCGGGTGGCCGGAGGCGAAGGCAGCTGCCACCGGCAGGGACTTCTTGCGGGTGGCCAGGTCGGCCCCGACGGGCTCGCCGATGCGGCCTGAATCGCCCCATATGCCGATGACGTCGTCGATGAGCCGGAAGGCGAGCCCGGCTTCCCGTCCGAACGCGTCCAGCGCGGCCACTTCCCCCTCCGAGGCGCCCGCGTACAGTCCGCCGATCGCGCAGGCGCTTCCGATCAGGGCACCCGTCTTGGCCTCCGCCATGGCGAGCACCTCGTCGAGCGTGACCTCCGTGGGGGCGCACCGCTCCAGGGCCGTGTCCGCGTGCTGCCCCACGCACAGTTCGACCACGCAGTCCGCGAGCCGGAGGGTGGCGGCCGGTGCGGCCGGGTGCGGATCCTGCGCGAGCAGCCGCAGTGCCAGCGCCTGCTGAGCGTCCCCGGCGAGGATGGCGTCGGGGTCGCCGAACCCGGTCCACGCGGTGGGGCGATTCCGACGGGTGGTGTCCCGGTCCATCGCGTCGTCGCGCAGCAGTGTGACGTGGTGGATCAGTTCCACCGCCGCAGCCGCCCGAGCCGCCCCCGCCCGCGCCTCGGGCCCGCCGCGGGCCGCCGCAGCGGCGAGGACCAGCGCGGGCCGGATCGCCTTGCCGGAGCCCCCCTCCGCCGCCGTGCCGTCGGCCCGTTCCCAGCCGAAGTGGCAGAGCGCGATCCGGCGCATCGGCCCGGGCAGGGAGCCGAGCGCGGCCCGCAGCACCGGATCGACCTCCGCCCGGGCCCGTTCCAGCAGCACGACCGCCTCGTGCCCCTCGGCCGGCGCCGACCGGCCGTCGCGCTGTGCCCCGATGGTCCCTCGCCCCTCCGGTGTCCCGGCCGTCCGCCGGTGCTCGGCGTGGCGCTGCCCGCCCGGGGCGGGCAGCGTCGTCTCCGTCCCGGACTCCGTGAGGGACTCACCCATGGGACCGCCTCGGAGAATGAGCGGAGAGTGGCGCTTCCGCTGTCACTGGGCGCGTACCCCGAGGATGTACCCGCCCTGACGGGCGGGGACACGGCCGACGTGCCGCAAGCGTCACCGCCAGCGGCCGATCTCGACGTTCTCCAGGACGCCGAGCGCGTCCGGTACCAGGACCGCGGCCGAGTAGTAGGCCGTGACCAGGTACTTGATGATGGCCTGTTCGTTGATGCCCATGAAGCGCACCGACAGGCTGGGCTCGATCTCGTCCGGGATGCCGGAGGCACGCAGACCGATGACGCCCTGGTCGGCCTCGCCGGTACGCAGGGCGATGATCGACGTCGTGCGGGCGTCCGAGACCGGGATCTTGTTGCACGGGAAGATCGGTACACCGCGCCAGGTCGGGATGCGGTTGCCGGCCATGTCGATGGTCTCGGGCACCAGCCCGCGCTTGTTGAGCTCGCGGCCGAACGCGGAGATGGCACGCGGGTGGGCGAGGAGCAACTTGGTGCCGCGGCGCCTGCTGAGCAGCTCGTCCATGTCGTCCGGGCCGGGCACACCGTCGTGCGGCTGGATCCGCTGGTCGTACTCGCAGTTGTGCAGGAGTCCGAAGTCGCGGTTGTTGATGAGCTCGTGCTCCTGGCGCTCCTTGAGCGCCTCGACCGTCAGCCGGATCTGCTGCTCGGTCTGGTTCATGGGCTGGTTGTAGAGGTCGGCCACGCGGGTGTGGATGCGCAACACGGTCTGGGCGACGCTCAGTTCGTACTCACGGGGCCGGGCCTCGTAGTCGACGAAGGTGTGCGGGATGTCCGGCTCGCCGGAGTGGCCGGAGGAGAGGTCGATCTCCTTCTCGCCGTACTTGTTGGAGCGCTGGGAGGGGATCGACCGGCGCTGCCGGAGGTGTTCGCGCAGGGTGTCCGAGCGCTCCGCGATCTGCTGGAACTCCTGGCGGGGCAGCACGAGCACGGTGCAGGCGGTGAGGGCGCGGGCCGTGAACTCCCAGATGGCGTCCTCGTCGAGCAGCGCCTCGTCGCCGAAGTAGGCGCCGTCGGCGAGGACCCCGAGGGACTCGTCCTCCCCGTAGGGGCCCGTGCCGACCTTCTCCACCCTGCCGTGGGCCAGGAGGTACACAGCGTCGGACGGGCTGCCGAAGGAGGCGATCACCTCACCCGCCGGGATCTCCCTCTGCTCGCAGCGGCGGGAGATCTCGTAGAGCACCTCCTCGTCGTCGTACGACCGCAGCGCCGGCAGCTCCCCCAGCTCGGCGGGGATGACCTCGACGCGGTCGCCGGTCTTCACGAACGTCACCCGGCCGTCGCCCACGGCGAACGTCAGCCGTCGGTTCACCCGGTACGTGCCGCCTTGGATGTCGACCCAGGGCAGCATCCGCAGCAGCCAGCGCGAGCTGATCTCTTGCATCTGCGGCACGGACTTGGTCGTGGTGGCCAGGTTCCGCGCGGCCGCCGTACCGAGACTCTGCTGCGGCTTGGTCTGCTCCGCGCGGACCTCTTCGCCTACCGACATAGAGAACTGCCCTCCCGGTTGTGACCGACGCCCACATGCCTCGGGCATCGATGTGCACCGGCAAGCCTTCCGCACGCGCCGTCGTGGTGCTATTACCCGAAAGAGGGGGAATGGATCTTCGCAGTGTTGGGCAAAGGGGGCCCCTCGCGGCATGCCAGAGCGCCCGTGTCCGGGACGCGGACCGAGTGCAGGGGTCCGGACCGCGTGGCGGGGCACGGCGGCGGCGTCAGCACGGGCGCCCCTCTCCCCCACGTCCGGGTGACAATGGCCCGATGACCAGCCCCGACACCCCAGGACTCGCCGCGCTGCGTCCCCGGCTGCCGTCACCGGTGCAGGAAGTCGTGGACGACCGGTTCGAGCGCAGGGGAGTGCGGCTGCTGCTGAAGCGGGACGATCTGATCCACCCCGAGTTGATCGGCAACAAGTGGCGCAAGCTCGCGCCGAACCTGGCAGCCGCCGCCGGCCGTCCCGTCGTCACCTTCGGCGGCGCCTGGTCCAACCACCTGCGCGCCATGGCCGCGGCCGGCCGGCTGCTCGGCATCCCCACGGTCGGTGTCGTACGCGGCGACGAGCTGGCCGGGCGGCCCCTCAATCCGTCGCTGGCCCGTTGCGCGGCCGACGGCATGCGGCTGCACTTCGTCGACCGGGGGACCTACCGCCGCAAGGCCGCGCCGCGGGACCTGGCCGGCATCCTGCACGCGGCGGACGCCGAGGACGCATACGTCGTCCCCGAGGGCGGCAGCAACGCCGAGGCCGTGCGCAGCTGCCGCGCACTCGGCGCCGAACTGAGCGGCCGCGCCGACGTCGCCGCCGTGGCCTGCGGCACCGGTGGCACGCTCGCGGGGATGGCCGCCGGTCTCGGGCCCGGCGCGCGCGCCCTCGGTGTGCCGGTGCTCAAGGGCGGCTTCCTGACCGCCGAGACGGAGGCCCTGCAGCGTGCGGCGTTCGGCGGCCGGCGCGGCACCTGGAGCCTGGACGAGCGTTTCCATTTCGGTGGCTACGCGCGCGTGCCCCCCGAGCTCGACGCCTTCGCGGCGGACTTCGAACAACGGCACGGCCTGCCGGTGGAGCGTCTGTACGTCGCCAAACTGCTGTACGGACTCGTCACGCTGGCGGGTGAGGGGGCCTTCCCACGTGGGACGGCGGTCGCGGCCGTGGTCACCGGCCGCCCTTTCCTCTGAGGAGCCCCTGCTCGTTCTTTGGCGACACTGATCCTTGGCGCCGCTGATCCTTGGCGCCGCTGGTTCTTCCCTGAGGTGTCGCTCCGCCGTCACGCAGCCTCGCGGAACGCCGCCGCCTCCTCCAGGTCCAGCCTGCGCAGCAGGGTCCGCAGCATCTCGTCGTCGATGTAACGGCCGTCCCGGAGTCTGACGAACACCTCGCGCTCGGCGCTGATCATCTCCCTCGACAGTCGCCGGTAGGTGTCGTCCACGGACTCCCCGGTGATCGGGTTGGCCTGGCCGAGCCGCTCCCAGACGGCGTTGCGGCGGCGCTCCAGCACGATGCGCAGCCGGTCGGCGAGCGGGGCGGGCAGGGCGTTGCGCTCGTCGGTGAGGAGCTCGTCCAGGCGCCGCTCGGCGGCCCGGGAGGCCTGCGCCTGGGCGTTGGCCTCGGCGAGCGTCTCGGTCTGCGCGTCCCGCCCGGGGAACCTCAGCACCCGGATGAGCGGCGGCAGGGTCAGGCCCTGCACGACCAGGGTCCCGATGACCGTCGTGAAGGTCAGGAACAGGATGAGATTGCGCTGTGGGAAGGGCTCCTCGCCGTCGTGCATGGTGAGCGGGATGGAGAAGGCGATCGCCAGCGAGACCACACCCCGCATCCCGGCCCACGCGATGACGAAGGGCCCCTTCCACGTGGGGTTCTCCTCCCGTTCCCGCACCCGGGCCGACAGCAGCCGCGGCAGGAAGGTGGCGGGGTACACCCAGACGAACCGGGCCGCGACGACGACCAGGAACACGGCGACCGCGTACCAGGCGGCGTCGACGCCCTCGTACTCCCCGAGCCCCCTCAGCACCACCGGCAGCTGCAGGCCGATCAGCGCGAAGACCGCCGACTCCAGGACGAAGGCGACCATCTTCCAGACCGCCTCCTCCTGCAGGCGGGTGGCGAAATCGACCTCCCACGCGCGGTGCCCCAGGTAGAGCGCGACGACCACGACCGCGAGGACACCGGAGGCGTGCAGCTGCTCGGCGACGGCGTACGCGACGAAGGGGATCAGCAGGGACAGCGTGTTCTGCAGCAGCGCTTCCTTCACGTGGGTGCGCAGCCAGTGGATCGGTGCCATCAGCAGCAGGCCCACCACGACGCCGCCGACCGCCGCGAGGAGGAACTCGCCGATCCCCTCGGCCCAGGTCGCGCCCTCGCCGACGGCGGCGGCCAGGGCCACCCGGTAGGCGGTGATCGCGGTGGCGTCGTTGAGCAGGGACTCGCCCTGGAGGATCGTGGTGATCCGCGACGGAAGCCCCACCCGGCGGGCGACCGCCGTCGCCGCGACCGCGTCCGGGGGCGCCACCACCGCGCCGAAGACCAGGGCCGCGGTCAGCGGCATCCCCGGCACGATCACGTACAGGGCCCAGCCGACGACGAAGGTCGCGAAGAGCACGTACCCGACGGACAGCATCGCGACCGGCCGCAGCTGCGCCCGCAGGTCGAGATAGGAGCTTTCGGTCGCTGCCGTGTGCAGCAGCGGCGGCAGGATCAGCGGCAGGACGACGTGCGGGTCGAGCGTGTACTCGGGCACCCCCGGGACATAGCTGACCCCCAGCGCCACGGCCACCAGCAGCAGCGGCGCCGGCACCGGGGTGCGCCGCGCGGCCGCTGCGATCGCGGCGCTGCCCGCCACGAGCAGCAGCAGTGGCATCACGTCCATCGTTCCCACCCTCATTTTTCGACGCGGTCTTCCGCCCGACCGTCGTAACCTGGCAATCATGAAACAGTGCACGCACGCCGAGGCGCTGCCGCACCCCGAACCCGGCCCGCTCAGCGAGACGTGTCCGGAGTGTCTGGCCGAAGGCATGGATCCTGTGCAGCTGCGGCTGTGTCTCAGCTGCGGTCACGTCGGCTGCTGCGACTCCTCGCCGGGACGGCACGCGTCGGAGCATCACAAGGAGTCCGGTCACCCCGTGATGCGGACACACGAGCCCGGGGAGACCTGGCGTTGGTGCTTCGTCGACCATGTCCTGGTGTGACGCGACAGGACCCCGGCGGCGGACGGTTCGACCGTCTGACGTCTGGGTACGTCAACCCGGCGCGCGCTCTTCCCTTTTGGGCCCGCCCAACCCCTAGACACGGAGCGTATCCACAGGTTTACTGTGAGTGACGACAAGGGGTTGGGGTCCCGGGGACAGGACCGTCGAGAGCGCGGTAGCGTCACCGCTGAACCACGTATCGCGTTATCCCGGGGGACGACCCTCGGCCCTGAAACGCTTGTACCACCATGGAGGTGAGGGTGTCCCAGATCGCAGGCGAGCCCGCGACCCAGGACTTCGTGGAAGTCCGGCTGCCGGCCGCGGGGGCCTACCTGTCGGTGCTGCGTACGGCCACGGCCGGTCTCGCGGCCCGTTTGGACTTCACCCTCGACGAGATCGAGGACCTGCGCATCGCAGTGGACGAGGCCTGCGCGATCCTGCTTCAGCAGGCCGTGCCCGGCTCGGTGCTCAGTTGCGTCTTCCGCCTCGTCGACGACTCACTCGAGGTCACCGTCTCGGCGCCGACCACGGACGGTCATGCCCCCTCGCGGGACACCTTCGCCTGGACCGTCCTGTCCGCTCTCGCGGGCAAGGTCTCTTCCGCCGTGGACAAGGACAAGACCGTTTCGATCAGCCTCTACAAACAGCGCGGCGCGGGACCCGGGCCGGCGTGAGGAGCGAGGACGGGCCGGTGCGGGACGAAGAGCGCGGCACACGAGAGCTGCCGGCCGAGGACACGGGCACGAGTGGCCCGAAGGGTGCCCGGCGCATGGCGGACGGCATCGACGGCATCCCCGAGCAGGCCCGCCCGCATCCCGAGGACGACTCCGCGGGGGTCGTCCTCCCGGGCGGCGGGCGGCCCGGCCGGGACGGTGCCGTGCGGAGCGCGCCTCCGGGCGGGGGCATCGGAGCATCCCCGGCCCAGGGGGGTCCCCCCACTCGCGAGAAGTCGAGAGTGGCGGAGGAGGCGAGGGCTCGGGGAAGGGCGACGGGCGGGACGATGAGCGAGCACGAGCGAGACTCCGAGGATCAGGCGCCGCGTGCACACCACGCACAGAGTGCGCAGCACGGCGCTCCGGACCGCAGCGGGGCACGCGAGATGTTCCTCAAGCTGCGCACACTGAGCAGCGGCAGCCCCGAGTACGCGGAGCTGCGCAACCAGCTGGTCCGGATGCATCTGCCGCTCGTGGAGCATCTCGCGCGCCGCTTCCGCAACCGGGGCGAGCCGCTGGACGACCTCACCCAGGTCGCCACGATCGGGCTGATCAAGTCGGTCGACCGCTTCGACCCGGACCGCGGTGTGGAATTCTCGACGTACGCGACCCCCACGGTCGTCGGCGAGATCAAGCGGCACTTCCGCGACAAGGGCTGGGCGGTGCGCGTCCCGCGCCGGCTGCAGGAGCTGCGCCTGGCGCTGACCACGGCCACGGCCGAGCTCTCGCAGCTGCACGGCCGCTCCCCCACGGTCCACGAGCTCGCCGAGAAGCTGGCGATCTCGGAGGAGGAGGTCCTGGAGGGCCTGGAGTCCGCCAACGCGTACTCCACGCTGTCCCTGGACGTTCCCGACACCGACGACGAGTCCCCGGCGGTCGCGGACACCCTCGGCGCCGAGGACGAGGCGCTGGAGGGCGTGGAGTACCGGGAGTCCCTCAAGCCCCTGCTGGAGGATCTCCCGCCGCGCGAGAAGCGGATCCTGCTGCTTCGGTTCTTCGGCAACATGACGCAGTCGCAGATCGCCCAGGAGGTCGGCATCTCCCAGATGCACGTCTCCCGGCTGCTGGCGCGCACGCTCGCACAGCTGCGGGAGAAGCTCCTCGTCGAGGAGTGACGGCTACTTCTGAAGGTCGCCGGAATGGCCGGGCCCGCGGATCCCGAGGGCCCGGGTCGCCTCGGGATTCACCAGCAGTACGAGCGACGCGACGGCCACGACCGCGAGGGCGATCCCGCCGGGGATGGCCATGCTGTCGGCCTGCAGCAGGTTGTAGGCCACCGGCAGCGCCATGAGCTGGGTGATCACGGCCGGGCCGCGGCTCCAGCTGCGCAGGGCGAGCAGCCCGCGGGCCGCGAACAGCGGCAGCAGCGCGAGCACGACCAGCGTGATACCCCCGGTCACGGCCTGCTGCCGGTCGTCGGGGTGCCCCGTGAGGCCGAGGACGAGGATCCAGACGCCGCCGACGACCAGTGCGAGGCCCTCCAGCGCGGCCAGCAGCGCGGCGTACGTCAGACGCCGGGGGCGGGGGCCGGTGGTTTCCTCGGTCGTGGGGGTCTGCTCACTGCTCACCCCTGAAGGGTAGCCCTCGTCGTACGCGCCCCTCGCGGCCAGGTTCACCTCCGCCTTCTTACCTGATCCCTACCTCGGTATGGGCCCGGTACCCCCCAGTAGGTACGCTGCCAGTCATGCGTGCACTCCTCGTGGTCAATCCGGCGGCAACCACCACAAGTGCGCGCACACGCGACGTACTGATCCATGCGCTCGCCAGCGAGATGAAGCTCGAGGCGGTCACGACCGAGTACCGCGGTCACGCGCGCGACCTCGGCCGGCACGCGGCGGACAGCGACGACATCGACCTGGTGGTGGCCCTCGGCGGCGACGGCACGGTCAACGAAGTGGTCAACGGCCTCCTGCACGCCGGCCCCGCTCCGGGGCATCTGCCGGGCCTCGCGGTGGTCCCGGGCGGCTCCACCAACGTCTTCGCCCGCGCCCTGGGGCTGCCCAACGACGCCGTGGAAGCCACCGGCGCCCTGCTGGACGCCCTGCGCGACGGCAGCGAGCGGACCGTCGGCCTGGGTCTGACCTCGGGCACACCGGGCACCGAGGACGAGTCGGTGCCGTCCCGCTGGTTCACCTTCAACGCGGGGCTAGGCTTCGACGCCGGCGTGGTGGGTCGCGTGGAGCAGCACCGTGAGCGCGGCCGGAAATCCACCCACGCTCTCTACGTGCGCCAGGTGGTGCGTCAGCTCCTGGGCGAGCCGAACCGCCGCAACGGGACGATCACCCTGGAGCGGGCCGGGGAGGATCCGGTCACCGATCTGGTGCTGTCCATAGTCTCGAACACCTCGCCCTGGACGTTTCTGGGGAATCGCCCGATCTACGCGGCACCTAAAGCCTCGTTCGATACCGGCCTCGACCTCTTCGGTCTCAGCCGCCTCTCGACTGCGGCGGTTGCCCGGTATGGCACCCAGTTGCTCACTTCGTCCCCCGAGCGTGGGCCCCAGGGGAAGCACGCCACCTCTCTGCACGACTTGACAGAGTTCACCTTGCATTCGAAGGTCCCGCTCCCCCTCCAGATGGACGGTGACCACCTGGGGCTGCGGACCAGCGTGACGTTCACAGGCGTACGCCGTGCACTGCGTGTGATTGTGTGAGCAGAACTGGCTAAAGTCCTTTCACTCGAACGTTTAGGCCAGGATCCACCCCATGGAAGTACGGCTGTGACCTAGTCGACACCGAAGAATCAAAAAAAACTTTCCAGAAGGGGTTGTATCCGCCGCTGAGGTTTGCGAGTCTCTACGTGGCGATCGGGACGGCCCGCAAGACCGGCCTCCACTGATCACCGGAACCCCTCTCCAATACACAGGACCTTCGTCAGGTGACCCTGACGGTCGGCCCTTCACTTGTTGAGGGATTCGTGAAAGCGTTCACATTCACAAGCACCTGCACGTAATACCAAGGAGAGGTAGCAGCCATGGACTGGCGTCACAACGCCGTTTGCCGCGAGGAAGACCCCGAGCTCTTCTTCCCCATCGGCAACACCGGTCCTGCGCTGCTGCAGATCGAGGAAGCCAAGGCCGTCTGCCGTCGCTGCCCGGTGATCGAGCAGTGTCTGCAGTGGGCGCTCGAGTCCGGCCAGGACTCCGGCGTCTGGGGTGGTCTCAGCGAGGACGAGCGCCGTGCCATGAAGCGCCGCGCCGCCCGCAACCGGGCTCGTCAGGCCTCCGCCTGACAACCCACCCCTGCTGACAGCCTGAGCTTGGCGGCGCGTGCAGCGAGTACGCATCTCCCGCCCCCGAGCCGCAGCGCGCAGTTCCCCCGATGCGCTTAGACAAGCAGCAACGAGCTTTAGCCCTGGGCCACTTGGTGGCCCAGGGCTCATTGCTTTTCCGAGCCTCCCCCGAGGCTCTCCGATTCCCGCTACTTCTGGGACCGCACCGGAATGTCAAAGATCACTCGGGTGCCGCGCTCCGGGGCCGGAACCATGTCGAACGTGCCGCCCAACTCGCCCTCCACCAGCGTCCGCACGATCTGCAGACCGAGATTGCCGGCGGTGTGCGGATCGAAGCCGTCGGGCAGGCCGACCCCGTCGTCCTGGACCGTGACCAGCAGTCGGGCCTCCTTGGTCGTGCCACCGCGCACCGCCGACACCTCGACCGTGCCGGTGTCGCCCTCGCGGAACCCGTGCTCCAGCGCGTTCTGCAGGACCTCGGTCAGCACCATCGACAGCGGCGTGGCGACCTCGGCGTCCAGGATGCCGAAACGGCCGGTGCGCTGGCCCGCCACCTTGCCCGGGGAGATCTCCGCGACCATCGCCAGGACGCGGTCGGCGATGTCGTCGAACTCCACGCGCTCGTCCAGGTTCTGGGAGAGCGTCTCGTGCACGATCGCAATCGATCCGACGCGCCTCACCGCCTCTTCGAGAGCCTCGCGCCCACGGTCGGACTCGATGCGCCGGGCCTGGAGGCGCAGCAGCGCCGCCACCGTCTGAAGGTTGTTCTTGACGCGGTGGTGGATCTCCCGGATCGTCGCGTCCTTGGTGATCAACTCACGCTCTCGCCGACGCAGTTCGGTGACGTCCCGGAGCAGGACGAGGGAACCGATACGGGTGCCTTTCGGCTTGAGCGGGATCGCGCGGAACTGGATGACCCCGTCGCTGGCCTCGATCTCGAACTCGCGTGGCGCCCAGCCGCTGGCGACCTTGGCGAGCGCCTCGTCCACCGGGCCCCGGGTCGGGGCGAGTTCTGCGGTGGTCCGGCCGAGGTGCTGGCCGACGAGGTCGGAGGCGAGGCCGAGCCGGTGGTACGCGGACAGGGCGTTCGGTGAGGCGTACTGGACGATGGCATCGGCGTCGAGCCGGATCAGCCCGTCGCCCACGCGGGGCGAGGCGTCCATGTCGAGCTGCTGGTTCGCGAACGGGAAGGACCCTGCCGCGATCATCTGCGCGAGGTCGGAGGCGCTCTGCAGATAGGTGAGTTCGAGTCGGCTCGGGGTGCGCACGGTGAGGAGGTTGGTGTTGCGTGCGATGACGCCGAGGACGCGTCCCTCCCGCCGGACGGGGATCGACTCGACCCGGACGGGCACCTCCTCGCGCCACTCGGGGTCACCCTCGCGCACGATGCGCCCCTCGTCGAGGGCGGCATCCAGCATCGGCCGGCGGCCACGCGGGACGAGGTGGCCCACCATGTCGTCCTGGTACGAGGTCGGACCGGTGTTGGGCCGCATCTGGGCGACCGAGACGTACCGGGTGCCGTCGCTGGTGGGAACCCACAGGACCAGGTCGGCGAAGGAGAGGTCGGAGAGCAGCTGCCACTCCGAGACCAGCAGGTGCAGCCACTCGAGATCGGTGTCGTCGAGGGCGGTGTGCTGGCGTACGAGTTCGTTCATGGAGGGCACGTGTGCGAGCGTACCCGGGGGTTCGTACGGCCCTGAAACACCCGCGGGCCGCGGCGCCTGAGAGGGACCCTCAACCCTCCCGGCACCGCAGCCCGGAGCAACATCGGCCGTGGGGTGTGCGGTCCCGGTCGGCCGAAGGATGAGGAGCCGGGGCAGTCAGGGCAGAGAGCCTCGGTTCCTCGGTCCGCCTTCCTGTGCGGGGAAGACGGAGGCTTGGTGCGCGTTGCACACGCGTTCTCGTTACGCATTGTGGACTAGACCACTTGTGGTGTCCATGCGTTGGAGGCTGTTCGTTGTTGTCATTTCCGCGACGCACCGGGCGCACCGGGCGCACGGGACGCACCGGCGTCCAGCAGGCAGCCTAACCTGTGCGGGTTCCTGTGCGGGGCCAGATGGCCAGGGCAATTTCCGCGACCGCCTCCAGTTCCTCCCTGCTCGCCCCGTCCCGCGCCTGTTGTGACATGCCCTGGATCATCGCTCCGGTGTGACGGGCCAGGGCGGCGGCGTCGATGGCGGGCGGCAGCACGCCTGCGGCGACATCGGCCCTGATGCGGCTTTCGAAGGCGGCGATGTTGGCGTTGCGGCGGTCCCGCAGCGACTGTTCCACCTCCGGGTTCGAGCAGTTCGCGGCGGCGTGGACGACGAGGCAGCCGTGCGGGTGGCCGGGTTCGGTGTAGGCGGTGGCGGCCTCGCGCAGGGTGCGCTCGACGGCGGCCCGCGCGGAGGGCTCCTCGGCGAGGGCGCGTTCGGCGAAGGATCCGTAGCGCGTGCCGTACACGCGGACGACCTCGTCGAAGAGGGACCGCTTGTCGCCGAAGGCGGCGTAGAGGCTCGGGGCACCGATGTCCATGACGCGGGTGAGATCGGAGACGGACGTCGCCTCGTAACCGTGCTCCCAGAAGGCCAGGAGCGCCTTCTCCAGCGCGGTTTCGCGATCGAAGGAGCGGGGGCGGCCGCGCGGCCTGGCCCTCGCCCTGCCGGCCCCACCGGTCCTCGCGCTCGCGGCGCCGGGCCCCTGTGAAGCCTTCACGCTTGCGGCGCCGGGCCCCTCGGAGGGCTTCGCCCCAGCGGCGTCAGACCGCTGAGGAGCCGGCGCGCTCGCGGCGTCGGCCCCTTGGGGAGCCTTCGCGGCTCCGTCGTCGTTCACCATGGGGTGCATTTTATAGCGGGCACTAGAGAAATGAGGACGGGCTGCTGTACGGTCATTTCTGTAGCGACCGCTAGAAAAATATGAAGGGGGGCGCCGTCATGGGCGTACTCACGGGCAGGACGGCACTCGTCACGGGGGCGAGCAGGGGCATCGGGCGAGGCATCGCCGAACGGCTGGGGCGCGACGGAGCCCGGGTCGCGGTGCACTACGGCAGGAACGAGACGGCGGCGAAGGAGACGGTCGCGGCGATCGAGAGGGCCGGGGGGTCGGCGTTCGCGGTGGGGGTGGAACTGGGGGCACCGGGGGACGCCGAGGCGTTGTGGGAGGAGTTCGACCGGCACGCGGACGGGCTGGACATCCTGGTCAACAACGCGGCGATCGGCAAGACGCGGCCGGTCGCGCTTCTTGAGGAGCAGGAGTTCGACGAGGTCTTCGCGGTGAACGTGAAGGCGCCGTTCTTCATCCTCAAGCACGCGATGACGCGCCTGCGGGACGGCGGCCGGGTCGTCAACATCTCGTCGGGACTGGCCCGGACGGCGGCGATGCCGGACAACGTGGCGTACGCGATGACCAAGGGCGCGCTGGACGTCTTCTCACGTGATCTGTCCAAGGTGCTGGGACCTCGCGGCATCACGGTGAACTCGGTGGCCCCCGGAATCATCGAGACGGACAACACGGCGCCACTGCTGCACGGCAGCCCCGACGGCTGGGCGAAGGCCGCGGCGCTGTCGGCGCTGGGCGGGGTGGGTCAACCCGCCGAGGTCGCGGACGTGGTGGCGTTCCTGGTGTCGGACGGCGGGCGGTGGATAACGGGCAGTTGGGTGGACGTGACGGGGGGTTCGCTCACCTGACATGCCATCGTCTCGGCGGCGTCGGCCCTCTGGCACGCGGCTTCGGGGCCCGATGCCGTGAGGAAGCGGGGCAGGCGCGAGCCCCCCACCCCCCAGCCCTCCCCCGCCCTCAGCGGGTCTCCGTCACCTTCGCCAGTGTCCGAGGCGCGTCCGGGTCCTGGCCGCGGGCGATGGTGACCTCGTAGGCCAACATCTGGAGCGGGATGATCTCCAGCACGGGCTGGACCTCCTCCGCCACGTCCTTTGTGGGCAGGACGAAGCCGGCCGACGCCTGCTCTACCTGGTGCCGGGGCCCGACGACGACGAGGTCGGCGCCGCGGCCGCGCAGCCGGTCCAGGACGGGCTGGAGGGCTTCGCCGCCCTTGCCGTCGGTCACCACCGCGATGACCGGGGAGACGTTGTCGACCATGGCCAGCGGTCCGTGCAGCAGGTCCGCGCCGGAGTAGGAGAGAGCGGGGATGTAACTGGTCTCCATCAGCTTGAGGGCGGCCTCCTTGGCCGTGGGGTAGCCGTAGCCCCGGGAGGTGATCACCATGCGCTCGGCGAAGCGGTAGCGGGCGGCGAGCGTGCGCACCTCGTCCTGCCGGGCGAGCAGTTGCTCGGCGAGGTCCGGCAGCACCCTCGCCGGCGCGCCGTCACCACCCCGTAGTCCCTCGACGAAGAGGTAGAGCGCGAGAAGGGAGGCCGTGTACGTCTTGGTCGCCGGGAGGGCCTTCTCGGGTCCGGCCATGATGTCGATGTGGTGCTCGGAGACACCGGCGAGCGGCGAGTCCGGGTTGTTGGTGACGGCCAGGGTGATCGCGCCGGCCTCCCGGGCGGCCCGGGTCGAGGCGACCAGGTCCGGGCTGCCGCCGGACTGGCTGACGGTGACGACCAGGACGTCGGTGAGGTCGGGGCGGGCACCGTAGGCCGTGGTCGTGGACATCGAGGTGAGTCCGCAGGGCAGGCCGAGCCGGACCTCCAGGAGGTACTTGGCGTACAGGGCGGCGTTGTCGGAGGTGCCCCGGGCGGTCAGCAGGACGAAGCGGGGCGTGCGGGCGGCGATCCTCCGTGCCACGTCCTGGATGGCGGGGGCGCCCTCGGACAGGAGCCGGCGCAGGACGGCCGGCTGTTCCGCCATCTCACGGGCCATGGTCCGGCCCGGGGGCTCGCTGACGGCACCAGGTGCGGCGAGGGCGGTCATGGCGTGGTTCCTTCCCGGGGGCGGGGCGACTGCAGACCCCATTCCACTCCCCCGGGTCGGACACCGCCCGCGCGGGAGGCCTCAAGTCCGCTTCGTCACCTTGTGCGCAGTGGCACTGTTCACCCTCTGGCGACCCGGTGGGCACGGCAGCGCCGCCCGTGCGGGAGTGGCGGCCTTCACCCTGGGCCGGGGAGGACCGCTCTGTTAGATTGGTCTAAACCACACGGCCCCTCACAGGCCCAGTCCCAGTTGAGTGCTCCTCTCAGATCGGCAGGCCCAGCGTGGAAGTTGTCATCGTCCCGGACGGCAAGGCGGGCGGCGAGCTCATCGCCGAGGCCATGGCTCAGCTGCTCCGGCGCAAGCCCGCCGCCCTGCTCGGCGTGGCCACCGGCTCGACGCCGCTGCCCGTGTACGAGGCGCTGGCGGCGAAGGTGCGCTCCGGTGCGGTGGACATCGGACGGGCGCGGATCGCGCAGCTCGACGAGTACGTGGGGCTGCCCGCCGATCACCCGGAGTCGTACCGGTCGGTGCTGCGACGTGAGGTGCTGGAGCCGCTCGGCATCGGCATGGACCAGTTCACGGGCCCGGACGGCACGGCGGCGGACGTGCAGGGGGCCTGCGAGGCCTACGACAAGGCGCTGTCGGACGCCGGGGGCGTGGACCTTCAGCTGCTCGGCATCGGGACCGACGGGCACATAGGTTTCAACGAGCCGTGTTCGTCGCTGGCGTCGCGGACGCGGATCAAGACGCTGACCGAACAGACCCGGATCGACAACGCGCGCTTCTTCGGCGGTAACATCGACCAGGTGCCGCACCACGTGATCACGCAGGGCATCGGCACCATCCTGGAGGCCCGGCACCTGGTGCTGCTCGCCACCGGCGAGAACAAGGCGGACGCGGTCGCCGCGTCGGTGGAGGGGCCGGTCGCCGCGGTGTGCCCCGCGTCCGCGCTCCAGCTCCACCCGCATGCGACCGTCGTGGTCGACGAGCCCGCCGCGTCGAAGCTGAAGCTGGCGGACTACTTCCGGCACACCTACGCCAACAAGCCGGAGTGGCAGGGGATCTAGGGCCCTCCCTAGGCATCCTCCGACACCGTCCGAGCTCCTCGGTCGCTTGTCCACACCCCGTCGGCGCCCCTCGGGGCCCTTCGCCCCCTCGCCCCCTCGCCCCCTTGTCTCCTCGCCCCCGGGCGACGCCCCCTGCTCCCCGGGGCCTGCCCCAGACGTCAGGCTTCAGAGCCCCAGGGCCCCGGCCTCGGCTGCGTCCTCGTCGGCCGGTTCGTCCTGGGCGCGCCAGCCGGCCACCCACAGGGGCATCATCCAGTGCACGACGAGGACGGCGATGAGGACGGGGGCGGCGTACGCCTTGGGGGCGTCGCCGGAGGTGCCGCCCGTGATCAGCAGAGTGACCGCCGCTGCGGCCAGGAGCAGGGTCGTCACGCGGTGGGCCCGGGCCAGGACACGGCTGCGCTCCGCGGACTGCCGCTCGTCCAGCGCGCGTTCGCGCAGTTCCAGCAGGCCCCGGGTGGCGCCGTTGATCATGCCCGTCGTGACCGTCCAGGGAAGGAACAGCACCGCCGTCACGGCGACGGACCACAGCGGCTCGCCCTCAGCCAGGCAGAAGTGGGCCATCAGGCCGCCGATGGCCCCGCTGAGGACGACATGAGCGACGACGGTCAGACGGCGGCGGGCCGCCGTGGCGTACCACGCCGCCGCGCGGCGGTCGTTCATCAGCCGCAGCATGCTCCGGTCGTAGCGGGTGAGGCGCGTCGTCGTCATGTCTGGTTCCTCCCGTAGACCTCGTCGGTGAGCGGGCGGAACGGTTCGAGGGAGAAGAGAGCCTCGACCGGCAGACCGAAGAACTTGGAGATCTTCAGCGCCAGGTCGAGGCTCGGGTTGTACTGCCCCCGCTCGATGTAGCCGATGGTCTGGTAATGGGCTCCCACTGCCTCGGCCAGGCTCTGGCGCGACACCTTGCGTTCGGCACGCACCACCGCCAACCTGTTGTGCACCTGCTCGCTCATGTATAAGAAGTACTACATTAAGGAGCATGCTTACAACCGTGACGCGAAGGAAGGCCTGACCCTGCCTCCCGGTGAAGGTGCGCCAGGGGTGGACAGCCTTACGGGCCGAGGTCACACGCCCGGGAGCCCCCCGGGGGGCGGGCCCACTGCGCTCTCACACGCCCGTGACTCCGGCGATCACCTCTGCCGCCGCGCGGCCGCAGACGCGGGCCGCGCCGTGGGTGGCGATGTGCAGGGCGCCTCGTGGGGCGGCCTGGGGGACGCCCATCTCGACCACCACGGTCTCGGGGCGCGCCGCGAGCAGGGTGTCCAGGGCCGAGGCCATCCAGAGGTGGCGGTGCTCGTCCCGGACGACGGCGACGATACGGCGGGTGCCGGCCGCCTGGAGCGCCTCCCGTCCGGCCTTCTCCCCAGCCTCCCGCTGCGTGCCGTCCCCGGCGCAGAAGCTGCCCGTCACCGTGCCCGGAAGGAGGTGGACGAGTTCCGCCGCGACGCCCCACGGGGTCTCGTCGCCCACCGCGATGTTGGCGACGGGGGTGAGGGCGGCGACGTAGGGCGGTTCGGTGAGGGGCTCGAAGGTTCCGGGGCTGCCGAGGCCGGGCGCCGCGGTCACGGTGAGGGCGCGGCGGGCGGCGTGCAGGCCGATCCCGGTGCCGTGGGAACTCTCGGCCGGGCGGCTTGCCGTGCCCGTCCAGCGGGCCAGTGCGCGCACCCGGTCGGCGGCCTCGGCGAGGCGTTCCTCCGGGAGTTCGCCCGCACGCACGGCTCCGACCAGGGCGTCCCGCAGGCGCAGGACGGTCGCGTCGTCGGCGAGGCCGCCGCCCACGCAGATCGCGTCGGCGCCCGCGGCGACGGCGAGGACGCTGCCGCGTTCGATGCCGTAGGTGCCGGCGATGGCGCGCATCTCCATGCCGTCGGTGACGATGAGGCCGTCGTAGCCGAGCTCGTCGCGGAGCAGGCCGGTGAGGATGCGGCGGGAGAGCGTGGCCGGGCGGTCGGGGTCCAGGGCGGGCACCAGGATGTGGGCGCTCATGACGGCCCGGGTCCCGGCGGCGATGGCGGCACGGAACGGGATCAGCTCGCGCTCGGCCAGCACCTCAGCGGAGACGCCGATGTGCGGCAGGGCGTGGTGGGAGTCGACGGCCGTGTCGCCGTGACCGGGGAAGTGCTTGGTGCAGGCGGCGACCCCGGCGGCCTGCAGGCCGGTGACGTAGGCGGCGGTGTGCCGGGCAGCGAGTTCGGTGTCGGCGCCGAAGGAGCGGACACCGATGACCGGGTTGCGCGGGTCGGAGTTGACGTCGGCGGAGGGGGCCCAGTTGAGGTTGACGCCGCAGGAGGCGAGGCGCAGGCCCAGTTCGTGGGCGACCTGCCGGGTCAGCTCCACGTCGTCGACCGCGCCGAGCGCGTGATTGCCCGGGAAGGAGGAGCCGCTGCGCACCTCCAGGCGGGTCACGTCGCCGCCCTCCTCGTCGATCGCGACGAGGACGTCGTCGCGCTCGGCCCGCAGCTGGCCGGTGAGGGCGGAGAGTTGGTCCGGCGAGGCGATGTTGCGGCCGAAGAGCCCGACGGAGGCGAGGCCCTCACCGAGCCGGCGCAGCAGCCAGTCGGGGGCGGTGGTGCCGGTGAAGCCGGGCTGGAGGACCGTCAGGGCGTCGCGGGTGAGTGTGTCGGTGCCGCTGGCGAGTGTCGTCATCGGGTGAGGTCATCCCTTCACTGCGCCCGCGGTCAGGCCCGCGGCCATCTTGCGCTGGACGAGGAGGAAGAGGGCGACGATCGGCACGGCCATCATCGTGGCGCCGGCCATCATCGGGGCGTATTCGGTGCCGTGTTTGGTGGTGAAGTTGCCGAGCCAGACGGTCGCGGTCTGGTTCTTCTGGCTGAGCAGCATCAGGGCGTACAGGTACTCATTCCAGGCCTGGATGAAACCGTAGACCGAGGTGGCGACCATGCCGGGGGCCAGGAGCGGGAAGACGACCCGGAGGAAGGCGCCGGTGCGGGAGCAGCCGTCGACCATGGCCGCCTCCTCCAGTTCCTTGGGAATGTTGACGATGAAGCCCCGCAAGGTCCACACCGTGAAGGGGAGGACGAAGGTCAGGTAGGTGATGATGAGGCCGGTCAGCCGGTCGTACTGGCCCAGGTCGTTGAGCAGCAGGAACACCGGGATGATCATGGCGACCAGCGGGACCATCTGGACCGCGAGGATGCCCACGATCACGATCTTGCGGCCGCGGAAGGCGAAGCGTGAGATGGCGAGCGCGGCGAGCAGCCCGACGGCCATGCCGATGACGACCACGGCCAGCGACACGATCAGGCTGCGGCCCACGGGGCCCCAGAAGTCGGCGATGTCCAGGGCCCGGCCGAAGTTGTCGAAGGTGAGACCGGTCGGCAGCAGGCTCGGGTCCGGGTCGATGGCGTCCTTGGCGGGCTTGAACGCGGTGTTGAGCATCCAGTAGAGCGGGAAGCCGGCGACGACGAAGACGAGGAGGCCGAGGAGGTTCCAGCCCAGCCGCGACTTGCGGCGGCCGGCTCCGGCGAGTGTGCTCATTCGACCTCTCCGATCTTCAGCATCTGCCGCATGTAGACGGCGACCACGCCGAGCAGCAGCAGGACGGTGATCAGCGCGATGGCCGAGCCCTGGGCGTAGTCGTTGACCACGAAGGCGCGGTCGTAGGAGTAGGTGTTGAGAACCTGGAACTCCGGCTCGGGGTGGCCGTTGCGCATGACGAACACCTGAGGGAAGACGCCCATGTCCCAGATGACCGACAGGGTCGTGAGCATCACGATGATCGGCTTGAGGACGGGCAGGGTGACGAAGCGGAAGACGCCCCAGGAGCCCGCGCCGTCAAGGCGGGCGGCTTCCTCCAGTTCCTTCGGGACCTGGGTGAGACCGGCGCTGAGGGTGATGACCACGAACGGCACGGCTCCCCAGATCACCAGCAGCATGATCACGGCCAGACCCTCGGGGCCGCTCACGAACCAGTTGTGGCCGACCATCTCGACGCCGGGCAGCTTGCTGAGCAGCGCGTTGAAGACGCCGTAGTCGGAGTCGAAGAGCCACTTGAAGACCGTGGTCGCCACGATCACGGGCATGCCCCAGCTGGCCACCAGCACGATGTTGATGAGCATCTTCAGCCAGCCGGAGACCCGCTGGAGCAGCAGGGCGAGCGCCATGCCGATCACCATGGTGAAGACCACGGCGCCGGCCGCGAAGACGATCGTGCGCACGACGACGGCCCAGAACTCGCCGTCGCCCAGCACCTTGGCGAAGTTGTCGAACCCGACCGTCTCGGCCGGCTGGAAGCCCCACAGCTGGGACTGTCCGAACTTCTGGAAGGACAGGGTGACCAGGCGGGCCAGCGGATAACCCATGACCAGGGCGAGGATCAGCAGGCACGGTGCGAGCAGCAGCCAGGGGGCCAGGGCTCCGCCCGACGTGCGCTGTCCGCGGGGCCGCCGGTCCTTCGGGGGCGGCGGCGGTGCCTGCCGCGGTGGCGGCACCTTGGCAGGGGTGGTGGTCTCTGCGGCACTCATCGCGCGCTCCTCGGCGGTCCCTCAGGTCGTACGGACGGCGGGGCTCCGCAAGCCGGGGAGCCCCGCGCTCAGGTCATTTGGTGTTGATGACCTTGTCGATCGCGGCGTCCGCCTCCTTGGCGGCGGCCTCGACGGACTTCTTGCCGGTGCCGATGTTCTGCAGCATGGTCTGCAGGATCTGGGCCTTCTCGACCTGGCCCCAGCCGGGCGCCATGGGGACGAACCAGCTGGACTCGGCCGCGGTGGCGGGGACCGCCGTCTTCGGGTCGTTCTTGAGCGTCGCGAGGTCGGTCTTGTTGTTGGGCAGGTTGCCCTTGGCCATCAGGCCCTTCTGCCCGGAGGAGCCGGTGAACGCGTTGATCCACTCGGCGGCCAGGGCCTGCGCGTCGGACTTCACCGGCACGGCGAGGTCACTGCCGCCCAGGAAGACGGGCATGTTCTTGCCGGACGGGCCGGGCATCACGAAGTTCTCGAGGTTGCCCTTGAGCTTTCCGGTCTTGTCGTTCTTCGGGTCCTCGGCGGTGGCGCCCTCCCAGGCGGCCGCGAAGATCATGGCGGACTTGCCCTGGCCGTAGACGATGTACCGGTCGGACTCGTCCTTGGTCTTGTCGCCGTGCATGTAGGAGTCGACGACGTTCTTGAACTCCTTCAGGCCCTTGAGGGACTCGGGCGAGGAGAGGGACGCCTTCCACTGGCCGCCCGACTCGCCGGCGATGGCGCCGCCGGCGTCGTAGACGAAGGACATGGCCGCGTACCAGTCGCGGGTGGGCTGGTACCAGGCGCTGAACTTGCCGCCCTGCTTCTTCTGGATCTTGTCCAGGGCGGCGGTGAGATCCTGGTACGTCTTCGGCGTCGACTTCACCCCGGCGGACGCCGCGACGTCCTTGCGCCAGTTGGCGACGCGACCGCCGGCGTAGTACGGGACGCCGTAGGTCTTGCCCTCGTAGGCGACCGAGGCCTTGAGGCCGTCCAGCCAGGCGTCCGCGTTGTCGAACTTGCTCTGGTCGAGGGGGGCGAAGGCGCCCTTGACCATGTAGCCGAGCATCTCGGTGTTGCCCATCTCGACCACGTCGGGGGCCTTGTCGGTGGCGAGGACGGCGTCGAGCTTGGCGTTCTTGTCGGGCCAGCCGTAGTACTCGTGGTTGATCTTGAGGCCGGGGTGCTTCTTCGTCACCGCGGCGTCGGCGGCCTTCACCAGCTCCGGCCAGTTGTTCTGCGCGTCGACGGTGAGCCAGACGGTCAGCTCCTTGGCGTCCGCGCCCTTGTCCGAGCCCCCGTCACCCTCGCCCCCGCATGCCGCGATGGAGACCATCATGCCCGCGATTCCGATCGCGGCTGTCAGCTTGCGCTTCACGCCACCCTCCTCAGGGATCCCACAACCCCCCTGGCTCCCCGCAGTGAACGTGGGGCCGGGCCTGGACCAATGGTGTAGACCAGTACCGGGGAGCTTGGACCAGACCAGAAGGCCTGTCAAGGGCCTCGATAAAGCTCTGACCAGCCGTTATGCGACCTACATATGCAGGAACCTTTAAGTAAGAAGCCAGCGAAAATCCGAGCGGAACACGGCATACTGCGGGTAGACCACAGCGAATGGTGGACTAGACCAAAAGAGGCGCCGACGGTATACAAGTGGGATCGTGTCGGCAGACCGGGCCGGGAAGGCGGAGCATGAGCACCGACGTCAGCAGTGCGGAGAACGAGAACGGGGTGCCCGTACGTACCGCGCGCGTGCCCAAGTACTACCGACTGAAGAAGCACCTGCTCGACATGACCGAGACCCAGGCGCCGGGCACGCCGGTCCCGCCCGAGCGCACGCTGGCGGCGGAGTTCGACACCTCGCGCACGACCGTGCGCCAGGCGCTGCAGGAGCTGGTCGTCGAGGGCCGGCTGGAGCGCATCCAGGGCAAGGGCACGTTCGTCGCCAAGCCCAAGGTCTCGCAGGCACTGCAACTGACCTCGTACACCGAGGACATGCGCGCCCAGGGCCTCGAACCCACCTCGCAGCTGCTGGACATCGGGTACATCACCGCCGACGACCGGCTGGCCGGGCTGCTCGACATCGCACCCGGCGGACGCGTGCTGCGCATCGAGCGGCTGCGCATGGCCAACGGCGAGCCGATGGCCATCGAGACCACCCACCTGAGCGCGAAGCGCTTCCCGGCGCTGCGGCGTTCGCTGGTGAAGTACACGTCCCTGTACACCGCGCTGGCCGAGGTCTACGACGTCCACCTCGCGGAGGCCGAGGAGACCATCGAGACGTCGCTGGCCACCCCGCGCGAGGCCGGTCTGCTGGGCACGGACGTCGGGCTGCCGATGCTGATGCTCTCCCGGCACTCGCTGGACCGGGACGGCCAGCCGGTGGAGTGGGTGCGGTCGGTCTACCGGGGCGACCGGTACAAGTTCGTGGCGCGGCTGAAGCGGCCTGCCGAGTAGCCGGCCGGGCGACGCTTCGGCCCTGCTGGCGCCGGGTTTCGTTTGGGTACCGCATTGCGGACGAGGGGTTCCGCTTCAGCATCCCCCTGACCTAGATTGCCTGCGCATTGCACAGGTGATCACCAAGGGGATGGAGCCGCCTGATGTCGCAAGCGCCGGAAGCAAGAAGAGGGCCGGTGGTGACGCCCCTGCGCGTCGTCATCGCCGTGTGCCTCATAGCGCCGTTCGTGGCCATGCTGTGGGTCGGCTCGTACGCCAAGACCGACCCGGCCTTCATCGGGATCCCGTTTTTCTACTGGTACCAGATGGCGTGGGTGCTCATCTCCACCGGTCTGACGATGATCGCCTACAAGCTGTGGCAGCGTGACCAGCGCGCCCGCTCGGCCGCGAAGGGCGGTGCGTCGCAGTGAAGGACGGCGTGAACGGCGTCGCACTCGCCGTCTTCATCTTCTTCTTCCTGGCCGTGACGGTCATGGGCTTCCTGGCCGCGCGGTGGCGCAAGGCCGAGAACGAGCACAGCCTGGACGAATGGGGCCTGGGCGGCCGCTCGTTCGGTACGTGGATCACTTGGTTCCTGCTCGGCGGCGACCTGTACACGGCGTACACCTTCGTCGCCGTGCCGGCGGCGATCTACGCGGCGGGCGCGGCGGGGTTCTTCGCCGTGCCGTACACGATCCTGGTGTACCCGCTGATCTTCACCTTCCTGCCGCGCCTGTGGTCGGTGTCCCACAAGCACGGGTACGTCACGACGTCGGACTTCGTGCGCGGACGCTTCGGCTCGAAGGGCCTGTCGCTGGCGGTGGCCGTGACCGGCATCCTGGCGACGATGCCGTACATCGCCCTCCAACTGGTCGGCATCCAGGCCGTGCTGGACGTGATGGGCGTCGGCGGCGGCGAGAACACCAACTGGTTCATCAAGGACCTGCCGCTGCTGATCGCGTTCGGCGTGCTGGCGGCCTACACGTACTCGTCGGGCCTGCGGGCCCCCGCGCTCATCGCGTTCGTGAAGGACACGCTGATCTACATCGTCATCGCGGTGGCGATCATCTACATCCCGATCAAGCTGGGCGGCTTCGACGAGATCTTCGCCAAGGCCGGTGAGGCGTACAGCCAGACCAACCCGGCGACGGGCGCGCCGCGCGGGGCGCTGACACCGGCCGAGCCGGGCCAGTGGACGTACGCCACGCTGGCGCTGGGCTCCGCCCTGGCCCTGTTCATGTACCCGCACTCGATCACGGCGACGCTGTCCTCGAAGAGCCGTGAGGTGATCCGCCGCAACACCACGATCCTGCCGCTGTACTCGCTGATGCTGGGCCTGCTCGCGCTGCTCGGGTTCATGGCGATCGCGGCCGGCATCAAGGTGCAGAACGGTCAGCTGGCGATCCCTCAGCTGTTCGAGACGATGTTCCCGGACTGGTTCGCGGGCGTGGCGTTCGCGGCGATCGGCATCGGCGCGCTGGTGCCGGCGGCCATCATGTCCATCGCGGCCGCGAACCTCTTCACCCGCAACATCTACAAGGACTTCATCAAGCCGGACGCCACTCCGGCGCAGGAGACCAAGGTCTCCAAGCTGGTCTCCCTGCTGGTGAAGGTCGGCGCCCTGGCCTTCGTCCTCACCATGGACAAGACGGTCGCCATCAACTTCCAGCTGCTGGGCGGCATCTGGATCCTGCAGACCTTCCCGGCCCTGGTCGGCGGCCTGTTCACCCGCTGGTTCCACCGCTGGGCCCTGCTCGCGGGCTGGGCGGTCGGCATGATCTACGGCACGGTCGCGGCGTACGGCGTGGCCTCCCCGACGCAGAAGCACTTCGGCGGTTCCGCGAAGGAGATCCCGGGCATCGGGGAGATCGGCTACATCGGTCTCACGGCGTTCGTCCTGAACGTGGTGGTGACGGTGGTCCTGACCTTCGTCCTGAAGGCCCTGAAGGCCCCCGACGGCATCGACGAGACCAAGCCGGAGGACTACACGGCGGACGCGGGCGACCCCGGCGTCCAGGTGGAGCTCCCGCCTGCCACCGCCGGTTCAGCCCACTGACCTGAAGGGCGCGGAGCCGCATCACCATGCGGCTCCGCCGCGTGGGCGCGAACAACCACACAACACCCGCAGCGGGCCGCCGAGATCGCGTACAACGGCGGCCCGCTGTCGTGCACACTCACGCCATGGACCTCCTGATCCGCCCCGTCGAACCCGCTGAACACGACGAACTCGGCACCATCACCGCCCAGGCCTACCTTCAGGACGACCTCCTCGACTTCGGCGAGAGCGACGCGTACCTGCACGTGCTGCGGGACGTCGCCGGACGGGCGGCCTCCGCGGAGGTCCTGGCCGCGCTCAGGGACGGCCGCGTGCTCGGGGGCGTCACCTTCGTCCCGTCCGGCGGCCCCATGGCCGACATAGCCGGCCCCGGAGAGGCCGAGATCCGCATGCTCGCCGTCTCGCACGCGGCCCGCGGGCAAGGAGTCGGCGAGGCCCTCGTGCGCTCCTGCGTCGACCGGGCACGGGCCACCCCGGGCTGCCGGAGCGTCGTGCTGTCGACCCAGCGCACCATGCACGCGGCCCACCGCATCTACGAACGGCTGGGCTTCACTCGCACACCCGAGCGGGACTGGAACCCCCTCCCGGAGCAAGATGACATCACTCTTCTCACCTATGAGTTGACGCTCTGAAACCAGCATGACACAACATCTGGGGGTGCCGTCCGAACCCGGCACAAGATGTATGCTCATGCTCGCTGTCGCCGCAGGGGAATCCGGTGCGAATCCGGAACTGTCCCGCAACGGTGTACTTGTGCATGTCTGTTCCCGGAACCCCCGCGTTCCCGGGGAGCGCCCTGCACAGGGGTCAGTCCGAGGACCTGCCGACAGCGCACCCGGCCACCCGGCCGGTGTGCCCTGACGTCCGGGCCTCGTGGAGTGGGCCGGTGGACGCGACGCCGCGTGCGCTCGCGTGCTGCCGCCTGCCCTCGACGAGGCCCCCGTGCCGAGCGAGGGAGAGCCCCACGTGACCATCGCGCCAGCCGAGCCGGTCTCAGCCGAAGAGGAGCACGACGCCCCCGGTGCCGCGCTGCTGCGGACCCTGAGCGAGCTGACCGCCGACCTCCCCGACGCCGACCCCGACAGGGTCGCCGCCGCCGCGCTGCGCGGCCGGTCCGCGCAGGCGGACGAGCGGGAGTTGCGGGAACTGGCGACGGAGGCCGCGGCCGGTCTGATCTCCGAGGACCCCGCCTACTCCCGGCTGGCCGCCCGGCTGCTGGCCATCGGCATCCGCGAAGAGGCCGCCTCGCAGGGCGTCACGTCCTTCACCGAGTCCGTCGCCGTCGGCCATCGCGAGGGGCTCATCGCCGACCGCACCGCTGAGTTCGTGCGCGTCCACGCCGCCCGTCTCGACGCGCTGATCGACCGTGCGGCCGACGACCGCTTCGGCTACTTCGGCCTGCGCACCCTGCACAGCCGCTACCTGCTGCGCCACCCGCACACCCGCAAGGTCGTCGAGACGCCCCAGCACTTCATGCTGCGGGTGGCGAGCGGCCTCGCCGAGGACGACACCGCACGCGCGGTGGACGAGGTCGCGGCTCTCTACCGGCTCATGAGCCGCCTCGACTACCTCCCCTCCTCCCCCACGCTCTTCAACTCCGGCACCCGGCACCCCCAGATGTCGTCCTGCTACCTCCTGGACTCCCCCCAGGACGAACTGGACTCCATCTACGACCGGTACCACCAGGTGGCCCGGCTGTCGAAGCACGCCGGCGGTATCGGCATCGCCTACTCCCGCATCCGCGCCCGCGGTTCACTGATCCGCGGCACCAACGGGCACTCCAACGGCATCGTCCCGTTCCTGAAGACCCTGGACGCCTCGGTCGCCGCCGTGAACCAGGGCGGCAGGCGCAAGGGCGCCGCCGCGGTCTACCTGGAGACCTGGCACGCCGACATCGAGGAGTTCCTGGAGCTGCGCGACAACACCGGCGAGGACGCCCGCCGTACGCACAACCTGAACCTCGCGCACTGGGTGCCCGACGAGTTCATGCGGCGCGTGAACGCCGACGCGCAGTGGTCGCTGTTCTCCCCCTCGGACGTGCCCGAGCTGGTCGACCTGTGGGGCGAGGAGTTCGACGCCGCGTACCGGGCGGCCGAGGCGCAGGGCCTCGCGAAGAAGACCCTGCCCGCCCGTGAGCTGTACGGCCGCATGATGCGCACCCTCGCGCAGACCGGCAACGGCTGGATGACCTTCAAGGACGCCGCCAACCGCACCGCCAACCAGACGGCCGAGCCCGGCCACGTCGTGCACTCCTCCAACCTCTGCACGGAGATCCTGGAGGTCACCGACGACGGGGAGACAGCGGTCTGCAACCTGGGCTCGGTGAACCTCGGCGCGTTCGTGACCGGCGGGGACATCGACTGGGAGCGGCTGGACGAGACCGTCCGCACGGCCGTGACGTTCCTCGACCGGGTCGTGGACATCAACTTCTACCCGACCGAGCAGGCGGGCCGCTCCAACGCCCGCTGGCGTCCGGTCGGACTCGGCGCGATGGGCCTCCAGGACGTCTTCTTCAAGCTGCGCCTGCCCTTCGACGCGCCGGAGGCCAAGGCCCTGTCCACCCGCATCGCCGAGCGGATCATGCTCGCCGCGTACGAGGCCTCCGCCGACCTCGCCGAGCGCAACGGCCCGCTGCCGGCCTGGGAGAAGACCCGTACGGCCCGGGGCGTACTGCACCCCGACCACTATGACGCGGAGCTGACCTGGCCGGAGCGCTGGGCGGCCCTGCGCGAGCGCGTCGCCACGACCGGCATGCGCAACTCGCTGCTCCTCGCGATCGCCCCGACGGCCACCATCGCCTCCATCGCGGGCGTGTACGAGTGCATCGAGCCGCAGGTCTCCAACCTGTTCAAGCGCGAGACGCTGTCGGGTGAGTTCCTCCAGGTCAACTCCTACCTGGTGGACGAGCTGAAGCGGCTCGGCGTGTGGGACGCCCGCACCCGGGAGGCCCTGCGCGAGGCCAACGGCTCGGTGCAGGACTTCGCCTGGATCCCGGAGGACGTGCGCGCCCTCTACCGCACGGCGTGGGAGATCCCGCAGCGCGGCCTGATCGACATGGCGGCGGCCAGGACGCCGTTCCTGGACCAGTCCCAGTCCCTGAACCTGTTCCTGGAGACGCCGACCATCGGCAAGCTCTCCTCGATGTACGCCTACGCCTGGAAGTCCGGGCTGAAGACGACGTACTACCTGCGCTCGCGCCCGGCGACCCGCATCGCCCGCGCCGCCCGGGCCACCGTGCCCGTGCAGGCCACCCCCGACCCCGAAGCGGTCGCCTGCTCCCTGGAAAACCCCGAGTCCTGCGAGGCCTGCCAGTAATGCCCAGCAACCAGAACCTTCTCGACCCCGGCTTCGAGCTCACCCTGCGCCCCATGCGCTACCCGGACTTCTACGAGCGCTACCGGGACGCCATCAAGAACACCTGGACCGTGGAGGAGGTCGACCTCCACTCCGACGTCGCCGACCTCGCCAAGCTCTCCCCCGCGGAGCAGCACCTCATCGGCCGGCTGGTCGCCTTCTTCGCGACGGGTGACTCGATCGTCGCGAACAACCTGGTGCTGACGCTGTACAAGCACATCAACTCCCCCGAGGCGCGGCTGTACCTGAGCCGTCAGCTCTTCGAGGAGGCCGTGCACGTCCAGTTCTATCTGACGCTGCTCGACACCTATCTGCCCGACCCGGAGGACCGCGCGGCGGCCTTCGCGGCCGTGGAGAACATCCCGTCCATCCGTGAGAAGGCCGGGTTCTGCTTCAAGTGGATCAACGAGGTCGAGAAGCTGGAGCGCCTGGAGTCACAGGCCGACCGCCGCCGCTTCCTGCTCAACCTGATCTGCTTCGCCGCGTGCATCGAGGGCCTGTTCTTCTACGGCGCCTTCGCGTACGTCTACTGGTTCCGCAGCCGTGGCCTGCTGCACGGCCTGGCGACCGGCACCAACTGGGTGTTCCGCGACGAGACGATGCACATGTCCTTCGCGTTCGACGTGGTCGACACCGTCCGCAAGGAGGAGCCGGAGCTCTTCGACGACCGGCTCCAGCAGGAGGTGACGGACATGCTCCGGGAGGCCGTCGAGGCCGAGCTGCAGTTCGCGCGCGACCTGTGCGGTGACGGTCTCCCGGGCATGAACACCGAGTCGATGCGGCAGTACCTGGAGTGCGTGGCGGACCAGCGGCTGACCCGCCTCGGCTTCGCTCCGGTGTACGGCTCCGAGAACCCCTTCTCCTTCATGGAGCTCCAGGGGGTTCAGGAGCTGACCAACTTCTTCGAGCGGCGGCCCTCGGCGTACCAGGTGGCGGTGGAGGGCACCGTCGACCTGGACGAGGACTTCTGAGCCGGCACCTCTTCGCGGGCCTCCTGGGCCTCCCGGATCTGACGGTCGATGCGCCTCTCGCGCACCAGGCCGATCACGGACGGGAGGATCAGGAGGACCAGGATCCCGAAGGTGGCGGTCAGTCCGATGAGTGCTTCTACCTGGTTGCTGTTCATGGACACCACTGTCGCGCTGATTACTCCTTACCGTCAGTGGCAGTACTGCCGTAGACCCTCGAATTTCTGCCAGCGGCGAGGCACACTGGACGCATGCTGCAGAACGTGGCCGTCGCCCTCCTCGACGGCGTGAACCCCTTCGAACTCGGTGTGGTGTGCGAGGTCTTCGGCACCGACCGGAGCGACGAGGGCCTGCCGGTGTACGACTTCGCCGTCGCCTCGGCCGAGGGCCCGGTGCTGCGGATGAACTCGGGCTTCTCGCTCCACGCCGAGCACGGCCTGGAGCGGCTGGAGACGGCCGATCTGATCGCCGTGCCGGCCGGGCACAGCTACGCGTCCCGGGACTTCCCGCCGGAGCTGCTGGACGCCCTGCGGCGCGCGGTCGACCGCGGCGCCCGGGTGCTGAGCGTCTGCTCGGGCGTCTTCGTGCTGGCCGCGGCCGGGCTGCTGGACGGGCGCCGCTGTGCCACGCACTGGAAGCACGCCGAGGACCTCGCCCGCCTGTACCCGCGTGTGGTCGTCGAGCCGGACGTGCTCTACGTCGACGAGGACCCCGTGATCACCTCCGCCGGCACGGCCGCCGGCATCGACGCCTGCCTGCACCTGGTGCGAAAGGAGCAGGGCACCGAGGTCGCCAACAAGATCGCCCGGCGGATGGTGGTGCCGCCGCACCGTGACGGCGGCCAGGCCCAGTACATCGAGCGCCCGCTGCCGCTCCCCGAGGCCGACACGATCGGTGAGGTGCTGGCGTGGATGGAGCGGCACCTGGACGAGGAGGTCACGGTCGAGCAGCTGGCCGCCCGCGCCCACATGTCCCCGCGGACCTTCGCCCGCCGCTTCCAGCAGGAGACGGGCACGACTCCCTACCGCTGGGTGCTGCGCCAGCGCGTGCTGCTGGCCCAGCGGCTGCTGGAGGCGACGGACGAGACCATGGACGCGATCGCCGGCCGAACGGGGTTCGGCAACGCGGCCACACTGCGCCACCACTTCGTCCGGGTGATCGGGACCACCCCGAACGCCTACCGGCGGACGTTCAGGGGACCGGAAGCGGCCTGAAGCACGTGCCGGTCACCGCGCCACCGGCCGCACCAGCAGGTCGTGCGGCCGGAGCGTGATCCCCACTCTCGTGGCGTCCTTCGACCCCGCGACCTGCTCGAAGCGGTACTTGGTGGCCAGCGCCGCCGTGATCAGCGTCAGCTGGGCCATCGAGAAGTGGTCGCTGGGGCACTTGCGGTTTCCGACGCTGAAGGGGCTCATGGCGTGCTTCGGGACGTCCTTGACCCGCTCCGGAAGCCAGCGGTCGGGGTCGAACTCCAGGTTTCGCTCGTACGACTTCGGGTCGCGCTGGATCGCGTAGGGGCTGTAGATGATGTCCGCCCCGGACGGAATACGGTATCCACCGAGTTCCGTGTCCCGTACCGCCCGGCGCGTCAGAATCCAGACGGCAGGGCTCAAACGCATGGACTCCACTACGACGTTATTGGTGTGCCTGAGTCCTCGGACGTCTGCGAATGCCACCGGCCTCCCGCCGGTGACGGCTCGCACTTCGTCGCGCACCCGGTCGGCGTGTTCGGGGTGTTCCGCGAGCATATGCAACAGCCACATGATCGTGGAGGCGATGGTTTCGCTGCCGGGGGTGAGGATCGCGACGACCTGATCGTGGATCTCCTGTTCCCCGATCGGTTCGCCATTCTCGTCCTTCGCCTCGAGCAATGCCGTCAGCAAATCGTCCGGCTTTTGACCGGATGCCCGGCGCTCGGCGATGATCTCGTCGACCAGGAGATGCAAATCGGCCAATGCCCGGTTGAATTTCCGGTTGGCCGGGAGCGGCAGGTTGTAGAGCGGTCCGAGCGGGACCACCATCCGCCGGTACATCCCCCGGAAGACGGTGGCCAGGGCGACGCACAGCCGTTCCGCCCGCTCGTCCATGTAGTCGCCGCGCAGCAGGCAGCGGGCCGCGACGCGCACGGCCACCCGGAAGGACTCAGAGGTGCAGTCGATCGTCTCGCCGGGCTTCCAGCGCTCGGTGAGCGCGTGGGCCTCCTCCTCCATGATCGGGCCGTAGGCGGGGATGGCGTCGAGCCGGAAGGCGGGCTGGATGGTGCGCCGCTGGCGCCGGTGCTGCGGGCCGTTCGCCGTGGCCACCCCCTCCTTTCCGAGCAGGCCTTCCAAGGACTCCCACAGCGGCCCGGCGATGATGAAGTCGTTGCTCAGCGCCAGGGCACCGGTCAGGTCCGGGGTGGTGACCGCGTACACCGTCTTCGGGCCGAGCCCCAGCCGCACGACGTCGCCGTCGTCACGCAGCCGGGACATGAACGCCAGCGGGTCGCGTGCCAGCTTCCAGCCGTGACCGAGGACCGGGACGGCACCGCCCGCCCGGGGCGGCTCCCGCAGCTCCACGGCCGGCGGGGTTTCGGGCTTCACGGACTCGATGGTCATTTCTCACCTGCCGCTTCGTTGTTGACGTACGGGGGCGTGGACCGGTCGTCCCAGCTGTCGACCATGTACCGTCCGGACTCGTGATGGAACCAGTAGACGGAACTGAACCAGTTCCGCATATTGCCCAGACAGCTCCGCACGGCGGCGCTCAGTTCCTTTCCCCGCACGGTACCGTCGGCGAGGTCATCGGCGAACCGTAAGGCTTCCTGCTCGACGTCGATGAAATCGGTGATGCATTTCTCGACACGGCGCCGGACTTCCACGACCGCTTGTTCCAGGGTCAGCCCCTCATGGGTGATGAGGCTGATTCCAAGATTGTGCACCTCGTTACCCGCTATTTCCTTGGGGAGCGAGCACAGATCGTTGTACCAGGCGGCGAACTCCTGACTCAGCAGCGCAGAACGCCGATATGCCCGGTGCTTTCTTACGGAATCGGGGAGTTCACAGCCGGCGGCCGGCTCCAGCAGGTCCGTCCATATCCAGTGCGCGAACGTGAGCCGCCGCAGCCGAAGGTATTCCTCGACCGTCGGGACGATCCCCTCGGTGCGATTGTGGAACTCCCGGTCGTAGGCGTCGATCACCGCATGGAAGTGCCGGGCGAACCGGAGGTTCCACGTCTGGGGCAGGAACGTGTACAGCCGCTGCACGCTGTCCGCGAACCCGGCGACCAGTGGGTCCTCGTGGTGCAGATGCTCCCCGGGGGAGTCGAGGGCCGAGTGCAGCCGGTCCCGCAGCAGCCGCCAGGCCGCGGGACGGCCGTGCACTATGTCGCGGTCGTGACGGTCGTCCCAGACGAAGAACCAGGCGCTGTAATCGGCGATCGCCTGCATGACCTCGTCCGGGCTGTCGATGTAGTACCCGGCCATGAGGTCGGTGTAGCAAAGGCCGTCGGCATATTCCTCCACCTTGTCCGCAGGCATGAGCCGCTTTTCGAGCAACCAGGCCCGGGTCTTGTCCTGGCACTTCGGCCAATACGGGTGGAGCCGACGGGGAAACGCCGCCTCGATCACCGGAAGAGAGAGCGACGGTGGAACTGCGATCGTGTCCGGTGTCGATGTGGTGCCGTGTGACAAAGCATGCACGAACTAACCCCTCTCAGCCGCCAGTTGGCGCAGGCGCCCCTCCCTTCGTGCCGGGCGTGCGCCGTTGCATACCCCGCTCATCCCATTCAGCACTACAACTGACCGTTCTGGGAACGCATTTGCTTCATTCACCACCCCACACTGCCGGTATCTCCCGTTGTGTGACTTCGTGCGGATCACCAGGAGAGCGGAAGCGATCGAACGTGCGTCGGACAGGCGAACGACACAGGCGCGCGGCGCCTGTTCAGGGTGGGGAACCCGAACAGAAGCCGCGCGCCTGATGAGGCTGAGGTGTCAGTCGTTGGCCACGACCGGGTAGCGGGGCTCGTTCTCGGCCATCTGCCGCAGCGCGTCCTTGCGCTCGCGCTTGGAGAGCCGGTCGATGTACAGGTAGCCGTACAGGTGGTCCGTCTCGTGCTGCAAACAACGAGCAAAGTACCCGGTGCCGCGCACCTTGATCGGGTTGCCCTTCTCGTCCTGCCCGGTCACCTCGGCGTAGTCGGGCCGGGCGAGCGGCACGTACGCGGTGGGCACCGAAAGGCAGCCCTCGTTGCTGTCGTCCAGGCGGCGCTTGTCGGCGGGCAGTTCGACGAGCTTGGGGTTGCAGACGACGCCGGTGTGCCGGACACCCTCGTCGTCCGGGCAGTCGTAGACGAAGACCTTCGCGTCGACACCGATCTGGTTGGCGGCGAGGCCCACGCCCTCGGCGGTGCGCTGGCTGGCGAACATGTCGGCGACGAGCTGCTGGAACTCCTCGCCGAAGTCGGTGACGTCCTTGCACTCCGTGTGCAGCACCGGGTTCCCGACGACGGTGATCGGCCGCGAGGTACCGCGCTCCCGCCAGGCCGCCTCGCGCTCCTCGCAGTCCTCCGTGTCGATCACGTACCCCTCGTCATCGACGGGGAGCACGCCCGCACGCTGCTGATCGGTGTCCTGCTGAGCCATGACGTCTTGTACGCCTTCCTGAAACTGACCGGGCTGAGATGCGGATACAGCCTACGCCGGTGGCGCACGCCCCGTTTTGTCTTGCAGGCGCGGGGAACCGCGCGGACCATCACGACGGCGCCGCGCCCGCCGACGGCGCTAACAAACCTCTTCCAAGTCCCGCCAGTCCCGAGAATCCGGACTGTCGGCGACCCACCCGTCCAGCAACCCCCGAACCAGCGAAGCCGGCGCAGCCAGCCCGCACTCCCGCTCGGGGACCCACAGCTGCCCGTCCGTCCGGTGCCCCAGCGGCCCGGGGTGCCCCGGCTCACTGTGGTCGTGGGGGTCGAGATGCTCCCCGTCGCCCTCGTCGGACGGCATCCGTGACTCCGAGCACATCCGGCACAGCAGCCGCACCGAGGAGGACCAGTCCTCCGCCGCGAACCCGGCGTCCGCGGCCAGCTGCTCCAGCGCGTCCCGGTCCGACTCGGTCGCCGCCTCCAGCAGCACCACCCACGTCGGCACGGGCGAGGGCGCCCACAGCTCGATCTCGTCGAACACCGGGTAGGTGTGCCCGGCGGCCGTGGTCCGCTCCCCGTGGGGCACACCGTCGTGCAGGACGACCTCGCCCCAGCGCCGGCCCGACGACGGCAGCGGAATGGACAGCACCTCGATCCGCGCGGGATCCAGCCGCCGCCCCCACACGACCTCGGCCTCCCCCTCCGGGGACAGCCGTACGGCAGCGCTGCCGAGGTCCATGCCGAGGGGCTCACCGGAGTCGTTGGCCGCTCCCGGCACCCGCAGCCCGTAGGCCTGCCAGGCGCGCCGGGCCAGCGGCCAGTCCTGGAGCGCGGTGGCGGCGATGCCGACGTTCCACCAGTCGGGCGCACCGGTGTCCCGGTCGAGCAGCGCCACGGCCCGCAGGCCCGCCGTCCGCGCCTGCTCCCAGTCATGCCGGAACTTGTGCAGCAGCGCGAGATTGAACCAGGACTCGGAAAGCCAGGGCTCCAGATCGGCGGCACGTGTCAACAATGCGCCTGCGTCCTCGTACCGGCCGTCGCCGATGAGGGTGAACGCCCGGTCCGTGGCCTGCCGCCAGGAGGCGGAGGGCCGGTGCCGTCCCTTGCCGAAGATCCTCACGATTCCCGCCTGCCAGTTCCGTGCGGTGGGCTGGCCGTAGCTGTGTTTCGAGCCCCCGGACACCTTCTCCTTCGCATCCAACCACGTACGGCCTCGGGGGCGCTCATTACCCATGGGTTACCCAGCCACGGGCAGCGTCAGACTGCTCCTTGCCAGTACCCGGGCCAGTGATTCCACCACCTCCGGGGCGTACGTCCCGGAGGTGGCGAGCCGGAGTTCCTCCAGCGCCGTCAGCGGCCCGCCGGGCCCTCCTTCCCTGGACTTCTCCTCGTACGCGTTCACGGCCCGGACGATTCGCGCGGCGAGCGGCTGCTCGGGGTAGGGGTCGGCCTGCCGCTCCACGACCACGGCCACCGCCTCGTCGACGCCCGTCTGCCGTACCACGGCCCCGCCGAGCAGTGCGATGCGCCGCTGCTCCGCGGCGGGCAGGGCGGCGGTGGCGCCCGCGGGCACGGGGTCGACGAGGCTCAGCTGCCCGATGTCGTGCATCAGCGCGGCGTACTCCAGCACGGCGAGTTCGGTCCCGGTCAGCCCCAGGTCCCGCCCCACCGCCTTGCTGACCGCCGCGACCCGCCGGGCGTGGCCGCAGGGGGTGCAGCCGGCGACCTCGGTGGCCCGGGCGAGGGAGGCGATGGTCTGCCGGTAGGTCGACCGGACGGCGGCGTACCGGCGGAACGACAGCTGGGCGAGCAGCAGCGGCACGGAGAAGACGGGCAGCGCCCACAGGCCCACGACGGCGACCGCGAGGGCCATCACCGCCCCGGTGGCGATGACGGCGGACCCGATGCCGCACACGGCCCGCAGCTCCTCGCGCAGCACCGGCACGAAGGGCCACCCGGTGCGGGTGTGGGCGAGGGCGGCGGCGAGCACCGCGTCGCACAGCGCGGTCAGGGACAACAGCGCGAGCAGCAGCAGGGCGTAGGCGGGGCCGCCCCAGTCGTCGAACATGCCCCGGTTGTACGGGGGCTGGAAGCACACGGCGACGAATCCGACGGTGAGCACGCGGCGCGCGAGGTGGTCGAGGGTCGGCCCCTGCCCGCGTGCGACGTGCGGGACGCTGCCGAGCAGCGAGGCGGCCAGTACGACGGAGACGACCTGGGCGGGTCCGTGGTGGGTGGGGTGCCCGCCGGCCTCTCCGAGCAGGGCGTACGACAGGGCCGCCGCCGCGCCGAGCGGTGCCGGTTCCCTGACCCGGGCGCCGTTGCGCCGGGTGAGCTCGCCGACGGCGACGAGAACGCCGAAGGCGAGGGCGACCCGGCGCTCCTCGAGGCCGTGGGCGAGGGTGACGGCCAGGGATCCGGCGGCGAGGAGGGCGGCGCAGGCGTGGACGAGGGTGAGGAGCGACGGCCGGTACGCGCTCATCGGTGTGCTCCCGGGCGGCCGGCGAGGGGCGCTCCGGGCGACGGCACGCGCGGCGGTCGGGTCTCCTCGTCGTCGGCGGTCACCGCCGGGTGCCACCCCGTCCGTCCGACGGCCTCCACCAGCGCGGCGACCATCACCGGATCGAACTGGCTGCCCGCACACCGCTCCAGCTCCGCCAGGGCGACGGCGACGGGCCGTGCCCTGCTGTAACTGCGGGTGGAGGTCATGGCGTCGAAGGCGTCCGCGACCGCCACGACCCGTGCGGACTCGGGGATCTGACAGCCCACCAGGCCGTAGGGGTAGCCGCTGCCGTCGAGACGCTCGTGGTGGTGCAGCACGGCGGCCCGGGCCTCGCCGAGGAAGCCGATGCCGCGCACCATCTCGTGCCCGTACTCGGGGTGCAGTTCGATCACCCGCCGTTCCTCGGGCGTCAGCGGTCCGTCCTTCCTGAGCAGCCGGGTGGGCACGCCCAGCTTGCCGACGTCGTGCAGGATCCCGGCGAAGCGGAGCACCTCCACGCGCTCGTCGGCCATGCCCAGCTCGCGCGCGATCATCATCGAGGCCCGGCCGACGCGCTCGCTGTGCCCGCGGGTGTACCCGTCTTTGATGTCGACGGCCTGCACCAGGGCCCGGATGGTCGCCTGGTGGGCGGCACGTTCGCGGTGGTACTGGGCGAACGCCCACCACGAGACGCACATGGGCAGCAGGACGAGCAGCGCGGCGACGGGCCCGTAGGGACTGCGCCACAGGACGGCCATCATCAGTCCGGCGAGACCGTGCACGGCGATCGGCGCGAGCGAGCGCTCCACCAGGCCGCGCCAGGCCCGCCGTACCGGCACCCGTTCCGCCGTGGCGAGGATGCCGCCGTCGAGCAGCGCGAGCATCAGGCAGAACGCCAGCGCGGCCGCTCCGGCGGGTCCGAGCGCGTAGGGGACGTCGCCCGCGGCGACCGCGTCCTGCCCGCCGAGCAGTGAGTGTGCCTGCGCCGCCGCCCACACCGCGAGGACGAGCTGGGCGGTCCGCCAGAGTCGCCGCAGCGCCACGGGCCGTTGCGCGACGTGCGAGAGCAGTGCGCCGGGCACGGCCACCAGCGCGGCGGCGGGCGCCGGAAGGAGGAAGGCACCGGCGAGCAGCACGGGGTAGAACGTCCCGGCCGGGTGGGAGATCCCGGCCAACCGGGACCGGGCGACGCGCTCGCATCCCGCGTACAGCACGGCGAGCAGTGCGACCGCCCACCAGGGCGTGCGGACGCCCGGCTGCGGCAGCAGGCAGAGCAGTGCGGCCGTGGCGGCACAGGCGATGTAGACACGTGCCCGTGCCGGTACCGCTTCCATGAGCCCCTCCCCCGGCCATGTCCGTCAGGCCCGGAGCCTAGGGCGGCGGCAGGGGGTTCCGCGGGTGGATGACCCGCGGATTAGCACGTTCGAGTGACGTGTTCGAGGACGACTACCCGTGCAGAGGTGGGGTAGTTGAAAGATGCAGGAGTGTCAGGACTCCCGCGGCGTGGCGGGCGAGGCCGTGACGTCCTGCTCGGGGACGGCCTGGCCGGAGCGGATCAGCTCGATCCGCCCCATGACCTTGTCCCGCAGGTCGCCCGGCACGTCGTCGTGCCCGCAGCAGCGCTTGACGAGCTTCTTCACGGCCTGCTCCAGGCCGTACTTCTCGAGGCAGGGTGAGCACTCCTCGAAGTGGTGCTCGAACTTCACGCAGTCCGAGTCGGGCATCTCACGGTCGAGGAACTCGTAGAGATGATCGAGGATTTCGCTGCAATCCGTCTCGTGCGGCTCTCCGCAGCTCATGACCCCGAGCCTTTCGCTTCGTTCGACTCTCCGGCACCGGCCGGCACCATTCCGCGGTCACGGGCGTAGTCCTCCAGCATGCCGCGCAGCTGACGACGGCCCCGGTGCAGCCGGGACATCACCGTACCGATGGGTGTCCCCATGATGTCGGCGATCTCCTTGTAGGCAAACCCTTCGACGTCCGCGAGGTAGACGGCGATGCGGAACTCCTCGGGAATCGCCTGGAGCGCCTCCTTCACGTCCGAGTCGGGCAGGTGGTCGAGTGCCTGCGACTCCGCGGAGCGCAAGCCCGTCGACATGTGCGACTCGGCGCGGGCGAGCTGCCAGTCCTCGATCTCCTCGGCCGCGGAGCGCTGAGGTTCGCGCTGCTTCTTGCGGTACGAGTTGATGAAGGTGTTGGTGAGGATCCGGTACAGCCACGCCTTGAGGTTCGTGCCCTCACGGAACTGGTGGAAGGACGCGTACGCCTTGGCGTACGTCTCCTGCACCAGGTCCTCGGCGTCGGCCGGGTTGCGCGTCATGCGCAGCGCGGCCGAGTACATCTGGTCGAGGAACTCGAGCGCGTCCCGCTCGAAGCGCGCGCTGCGCTCCGCGGCCGTCTCCGCGCCCGTGCCGCCCTGGCCCTCGGGCTGCTCCGCCTGGCCGTTGTCGGTCCCTGCGTCGGTCCCAGTGACCGGACCCACCTCCTCGAGTGTTCTCGTGAGACCGAGACCGGTCTCACCCGAATCGGAGGATAGACGACGATCCGGTCCGCCCGCCGCCCGAATAGGGGCGGTCTTGGCCGCGTGCAGCACCGTCCAGTCCAGGCCGGCGCGGCTGCTGCGGGTCGGGCAGATGGTCGAACCCATGCGGCGGACTCCCTCTCCTACGACGTCGGTGCTGGTCTCCAGCACGTACGTCCCGCACAACAGTGACCGCCGCCCCGGCATTCCCGAAGCTTTACCCGAGTGACCCTGCCCACTCCACGACCGCGTCCGTGATGACCGCCACGGCCTCTTCCTGCGAGACATCCGCACGCTTCGGCACAGCGAACCCGTGATCCCCGTACGGGACCTCCACGAGGCGGTACTCCCCGGCGGGGAACTCCTCCGGCTTCCCGAACGGGTCGTTCCCGCCCTGCACGACCAGGGTGGGCACCCCGGAGCCCAGCAGTTCCCCGGCGCGGGATTTCTCCGGCTTGCCCGGCGGGTGGAGCGGGAAGCTGAGCGCGAGCACGGCGTGCGCTCCCAGCTCGACGGCGGTACGGCAGGCCACCCGGGCCCCGGCACTGCGCCCACCGGAGACGACCGGCAGCCCGGGCCCCGCCAGCGCGGGCCAGATGCCCCGCCAGCCGGTGTCCAGTGTCTTCGGCGCGGGCGCCAGTTTCTTCCCGGCCACCCGCCAGGGCTGCTCCACCCGGGCGACGGTCACGCCGTGGGCGGGCAGGACCTCGGCCAGGGCCGTCAGGTCGCGGGCCTCGATGCCGCCGCCCGCGCCGTGGCTGACGGCGAGGACCAGCCGGGCCTTCTTCGCCCCGTGCCAGGTGATACGGGCGGTTCCGGCGTCGGTCTCGACGGTCTCGGTGGTCACGCCGGCCGCCTTCGCCGCGTCGTCGCATTCATCATGCTCATCACGTTCGTCATGTCGGTCACGTCGGTCACGTCGGTCACGTCGGTCACGTCGGTCACGTCAGAAGAGTGTGCCCTCTTCAGGCCCCTCCAGCTCCTTCAGCAGCTCCGGCCCGTTGTTGCGGACGTTGCTGACGGCGGTGGCGACCGGATAGGCGCGCATCAGGCCGCCGGGCGGCGGGGCGAGCAGCTCGCGCAGCTCGTCGGTGTCCGTACGGGACGGGTCGAGCCAGGCGTCCCAGCGGTCGGGCATCAGCATCAGCGGCATCCGGGGGTGGATCTCGGCGAGTGCCCGCGGCCCGTCGGCCGGGGACACCGCCAGCGGGCTCTGCTCGGCCTCCGTGGTGATGACCGAGCACGTCACCCACCAGGCCTGCGGGTGGTCGTCCGGCAGCGTCTTGTCGCGCCAGAACTCGTACAACCCTGCCATCGCGAAGACCGACCCGTCCGCCGGCGTCACGAAGTACGGCTGCTTGCGCGGCCGCTTCTTCTTGCCCTCGACCTCCAGCTCGCGTTCCTGCGTGCCGGTGACCCACTCGTAGTAGCCGTCGGCGGGCAGGATGCAGCGCCGGGAGGAGAAGGCGCGACGGTAGGACGGCTTCTCGTGGACGGTCTCCGCGCGGGCGTTGATCATCCGGGCTCCGCCCTCGGGGGTCTTCGACCAGGACGGGACGAGCCCCCACTTCAGCGTGCGCAGCTGCCGAACCGGCCGCGGGTCGTCCGCGTCTTTCAGGGGGCGGTCCAGGACGGCGTAGACCTCTTTGGTGGGCGCCACGTTGTAGTCCGGCTCGAGGGTCTCCTCGGGCTCCCACTTCTCGATCTCAAAGATTCCTGCGAGATCCTCTGGCCTACGACTCGCTGAATACCGTCCGCACATACGTGCCACACTGCCAGATTCCATCCGACCGCAGGGAGCCAACGCCGCACATGGACAGCACCGCAACCGCCTCGCTCGCCTCCCTCTGGGACGAGGTCTCCGGCACGCAGCCCGACCCCGACCTGTGGGTGGTGATCGCGACCCTGGGCGCCGCGCTCGCCGTGGTGGTCCCGCACGGCCTGTGGCGCATCTCCCGCAACGCCATCACCATCGCCCACGAGGGCGGCCACGGGCTCGTGGCCCTGCTCACGGGCCGCACCCTGACGGGCATACGCCTGCACTCGGACACCAGCGGCCTGACCGTCAGCCGCGGCAAGCCGCACGGCATCGGCATGATCCTCACCGCGGCCGCCGGCTACACCGCCCCGCCCCTGCTGGGTCTCGGTGGCGCGGCGCTGCTCGGCGCCGGCCGCATCACGCTGCTGCTGTGGCTCGCGACGGCCCTGCTGCTCGCCATGCTCGTGATGATCCGCAACGCCTACGGCGCCCTGACCATGCTCGTCACCGGCGGCCTGTTCGTGCTGGTCTCCTGGCTGGCGGGTCCCCAGGTCCAGGCGGCGTTCGCGTACGCGGTGGTGTGGTTCCTGCTCATCGGCGGAGTCCGCCCGGCCTTCGAACTCCAGGCGAAGCGGGCCCGGGGCGGGGCCGGGGACTCGGACGCGGACCAGCTGTCACGGCTGACGCACGTACCGGCGGGGCTGTGGTTCTTCCTCTTCCACGCGGTGTCGCTGTGCTCGCTGATCGGCGGGGGCCGCTGGCTGCTGGAGATGTGACAACCGGCCCGGGGGCTCCGCGCCGCCACGCGGTACGGCTCCCCACGCGGGCGTGACCGGCCCCACGGCGCCGCACTCGGGGGACGCCCTGCTTATAAAGTAAAGGCATGGCCCCGAACACCACAGACACCGCCCTCTGGCCCGCCCCGCACGCGAGCGGAGCCGTCGACGCGACGGTCCACGTGCCCGGGTCCAAGTCGGTCACCAACCGTGCCCTGGTCCTCGCCTCCCTCGCCTCGGAGCCCGGCTGGCTGCGCCGCCCCCTGCGCTCCCGCGACACCCTGCTGATGGCCGGCGCGCTGCGGGCGATGGGCATCGAGATCGAGGAAGGCGTGGGCCCCGACGGCACGGGCGAGGCATGGCGGGTGCTCCCCACGGGGCTGCGCGGCCCGGCCACGGTCGACGTCGGCAACGCCGGGACGGTGATGCGGTTCCTGCCACCGGTGGCCGCGCTCGCCGACGGCCCCGTCCGCTTCGACGGCGACCCGCGGTCCTACGAGCGTCCCCTCGACGGCGTCATCGACGCGCTGCGCCAGCTCGGCGCCCGGATCGACGACGACGACCGCGGCGCCCTGCCGATGACCGTGCACGGCAGTGGTGCCCTGGACGGCGGCACGGTCGCCATCGACGCCTCCTCGTCGTCGCAGTTCGTCAGTGCGCTGCTGCTGTCCGGCCCGCGTTTCAACCAGGGTGTCGAGGTGCGCCACACCGGCGCGACGCTGCCCTCCATGCCGCACATCCGCATGACCGTCGACATGCTGCGCTCGGTCGGTGCCCAGGTGGACACGCCCGAGTCGGGCGGCGAGCCGAACGTCTGGCGGGTCTCGCCGGGTGCCCTGCTCGGCCGCGACCTGGTCATCGAGCCGGACCTGTCGAACGCCCAGCCCTTCCTGGCGGCGGCGCTGGTGACCGGCGGCAAGGTCGTCGTCCCCGACTGGCCGGCCCGCACGACGCAGCCCGGTGACCGGCTGCGCGAGATCTTCACCGAGATGGGCGGCTCCTGTGAACTGACCGAGTACGGGCTGGTGTTCACCGGCTCCGGCTCGATCCACGGCATCGACGTCGACCTGGGCGAGGTCGGTGAGCTGGCCCCGGGCATCGCGGCCGTCGCGGCCCTCGCGGACTCCCCGTCGACGCTGCGCGGCGTGGCCCATTTGCGGCTGCACGAGACGGACCGGCTGGCCGCGCTGACCAAGGAGATCAACGAACTCGGCGGCGACGTCACGGAGACCGCCGACGGTCTGCACATCCGCCCGCGCCGGCTGCACGGCGGGGTGTTCCACACCTACGACGACCACCGCATGGCCACGGCCGGCGCGATCATCGGGCTGGCGGTGGACGGCGTGCAGATCGAGAACGTGGCGACGACGGCCAAGACCCTGCCCGACTTCCCCGACCTGTGGACCGGGATGCTCGGGGCGTAGGACGCAGGGATCACGTCATGCGCCGCTACGGCAAGCACACCGACGAGGACGACATCCGCACCCGTCCGGGCCGCCGGAACACCCGGCCCCGGACGAACATCCGCCCCAAGCACGAGGACGCCGCCGAGGGCCTCGTCCTCACCGTCGACCGGGGCCGTCTGACCTGCCTCGTCGAGGACCGTGTGGTCATGGCGATGAAGGCCCGCGAGCTGGGCCGCAAGGCGGCGGTGGTCGGCGACCGCGTGGCCCTGGTGGGCGATCTCTCGGGCAAGAAGGACACGCTGGCGAGGATCGTGCGCATCGAGAAGCGGACCTCGGTCCTGCGGCGCACGGCGGACGACGACGATCCGTTCGAGCGGGTGGTCGTCGCCAACGCCGACCAACTGGCCGTCGTCACCGCCCTGGCCGACCCCGAGCCGCGCCCCCGGCTGATCGACCGCTGTCTGGTCGCTGCCTACGCCGGCGGTCTGGCTCCGCTGCTCGTGCTGACCAAGTCGGACCTCGCCCCGCCCGACAAGCTGCTGGAACTGTACGGCGCCCTCGACATCCCGTACGTGGTCACCAGTCGGGCGGAACTGGAGAGCGGCGTCGCCGTCGCCCGGGTGCGGGAGCAGCTCGACGGAAAGATCACGGCGTTCGTCGGCCACTCCGGTGTCGGCAAGACGACCCTGGTGAACGCGCTGGTGCCCGAGGAGCAGCGGCGTTCGACCGGGCATGTGAACGCGGTGACGGGCCGCGGCCGGCACACCACCACCTCGGCGCTGGCGCTGCCGCTGTCGGACAACGACGGCTGGGTCATCGACACGCCGGGCGTGCGGTCCTTCGGACTCCACCACGTGGACCCGTCCCAGGTCATCCACGCCTTCCCCGACCTCGAGCCGGGCACCGAGGGCTGCCCGCGCGCGTGCAGCCACGACGAGCCCGACTGCGCGCTGGACGCGTGGGTGGCCGAGGGGCACGCGGACCCGGCACGGCTGTACTCGCTGCGGCGGCTGCTGGCCACGCGCGAGCGCACGGAAGGCGACTGACCTCCGCGTTGTTTGTCCCGGCGTGCGGACGGTAAGTGCATAATCGCACCCAAGCCGGACGCGAGCCCGGCCAGGCCTGATGAGCACGCTGAGACTGATGAAGCGGTCACTGAACGTGGGATACGGGAGGACGACTCATGGCGTGGCTGCTGGTCATCGTGGCCGGGTTGCTCGAGACCGGCTTCGCGGTGTGTCTGAAGCTGTCGCACGGGTTCACCCGGCTCTGGCCCACGGTCGCCTTCTGCATCTTCGCCCTCGGCAGCTTCGGGCTGCTGACGCTCGCGCTGAGGAAACTCGACGTGGGCCCCGCCTACGCCGTGTGGACCGGCATCGGGGCGGCGGGGACGGCGATCTACGGCATGGTGTTCCTGGGTGACCTGGTGTCGACGCTGAAGATCGTGTCCATCAGCCTCGTCATCATCGGCGTGGTGGGGCTGCAGTTGTCGGGATCGGCACACTGACGTCCTGTCAGACGTCCTGCCGGTGAAGGACGCTGCGGACCAGGTCGGCGACTCCGCCGTCGCCGGGCGGCGCGGCCACGCACGACAGAGCGAGCCGGACGGCGAGTTCGCAGGAACGGGCGAGGTCGGCGGAGTCGGACCTGGGTGTGCCGGGTCCGGCCAGAAGGCTGACGGCGCGGTCGCGGACGAGGGCGACGAAATCACCGGGGGTGGGGAGCGGCCCGTCGGCGCGGCGCTGGGCCGGTACGGCCGAGGAGGACGGCACGGCGGTCAGGGCAGGGGCGGGCAGCCGCTCGCCCCAGCAGCCTGTGAGCATCGCCCGTACGAGGACGTTGTCCCGGGCGGCCGACGTGGTCCACTCGGCGGTGGCGGTGAGCCGGTCGCGCGGGTCGCTGTGCCCGGCGAGCGCCCGCTCCACCCCCGCGAGATACCCGTCGGCCTCTCTGCGCACAAGCGCCCGGGCGAGACCGTCCTTGCTGCCGAACTCGTTGTAGAGCGTCTGCCGGGACACTCCGGCCGCCGCGGCCACATCCACCATCCGGACGGCGGACCACGGCCGGCGCACCAGCGCCTTGTAGGCGGCGTCCAGTAGGGATTCCCGCGCTGCAGGCATCTTCGCCTCCCCTTGGGGCGAGCGGCTGTGCGCCCAGGTTTGACGCGCGTGGAACCACTGTCAAGGGTTCGCGAGCGCACCCGGGGGCGCGTTTCGGCCTTGTGGCGCGGGGTTTTGACGCGTGTGCCGGTCCTCCCCCACGCATGCGACGAGATGCCCCGTCGGACTGCTGGTGCCGCGGCAGGCAACGTTTGCCCGTGACGGAGCGGCGTCCGGTGCGTGCTCTCGGCGTGCCGGCCGGAAGCCCTCGTACGGGGCGTACTCGGGCTTTCGGCCGGTGCGGCGAGAGGGCGTGCC